>JBBDOA010000112.1:0-20242 GCA_040877275.1 Rhodospirillales bacterium
GTTGATGACTTCCAGATGCAGAGGTGCAACGGCGTCGGCGACTTTCTTTTCGATGATTTCCGCAACACTCATGTCAATTCCTTCAATGCATCATGCGATAGCCAATAAGTAAGCTCGGCCTTTAATACGTGCAAGTGGGCGGCAATCAGGCGGAATTACCGGATCGTTTCCGCTGCAGAATTTGAGGCGGGATGGCTTCCGTCAGCGACTTCAGGTCGTGTTCGACAACCTTCATGCGAAGCGACAGGGTATTGATCTTCTCGGCAAGGTCGCGATTGTGCGCTTGCAACGCCTCAACCTCGCGCTCAACATTTTTGAGGTTAGTTTGAACTTCTTCGGTTTTGGCTGAGAAGGCGACCTGGGCGTCCCTGACCTGCTTGGCCAGATGCCTGCCGAATTCATCAAAGGTGGAATCGACCTGCTTGTTGGCGTGACTGGCCAGCCAGATCGCACCCAGCGCTACCAAAATGGCAATGATCGCAGCAATTTCAGTCACGTCTGCATTTCCCCATGAGCAGCGTCTTTCATGAAACCACCATTCAACAATGGTCTGATTGGGTCAATCATTGAAACAAGCATATGGTGAATTTATTATCCATAAAATTCTATCAAGAGAAGAAACCTATAGAAAGTATACAATTTTTATCAAGCAGATTAGGGCCTGAGGACATATAACCCATGCCTAACCCATGCCAGTTTTTCGGCCCTGATAAACCGGAATAATCGGCACCTTGCGAATCGTCTGCAACTTCCCGCAGGTCATATGGGCAGGCCATATGGGCATGTAAGGGCATGGCCTGAGCCTGGCTGACCGGCAGGACCCGCAATATGCCATGAATTCATCTGCGGGGTCGTAAAAATCCTGTAAAAATGGCCGCTTCTTCTTGCCGGAGACGTGATGAGGCGGTATTCACTACGGCGGTAACCCCTTTGCACGATAGCATGTTTCGGTATCGTTTCCGGGTAGAGGCGGTTGAAGGTGTCCTGGGAAAAAATACGGCCTTATGGGCCTGTGTAAGTTTGATTCTGGTGATGTTCCGAACGGGGCAATCGGGTCATAGCCGGGTCATTGGACGAGGATCATTTGGCAGGCGGACTCTGGATCGCCTCAACGGGGAACACTGTATGACTTCGGATGCGCAATCCACGACGATGAATATGGCGAATGCCATTCGCTTTCTGGCCGCAGATGCCGTTCAGGCAGCAAAATCCGGCCACCCGGGTATGCCGATGGGCATGGCCGATGTGGCAACTGTACTTTACAGCAAGTTTCTGAAATTCGATGCCGCCGACCCGGCGTGGCCTGACCGCGATCGCTTTATCCTGTCAGCCGGTCATGGTTCGATGCTGATCTATGCGCTTTTGCATCTGAACGGTTATCAGGACATGACCATGGATCAATTGCGCAACTTCCGCCAGATGGGTGCGAAGACCGCCGGTCATCCGGAATTCGGCCATGCAGCGGGTATCGAGACCACGACCGGACCGCTCGGCCAGGGGATTGCCAATGCCGTCGGTATGGCGCTTGCGGAAAGGATGCTGAATGCCCGGTTCGGCGATGATCTGGTCGATCACCATACGTATGCCATTGTCGGAGACGGCTGCCTTATGGAGGGGATTTCGCACGAGGCGATTTCCATGGCCGGGCATCTGGGTCTGTCCCGGCTGATCGTGCTGTTTGATGATAACGGCATCTCGATTGACGGCAGTACGGATATGGCCGTCTCGGACGATCAGAAAATGCGCTTCGAAGCATCGAACTGGCATGTCCAGTCTGTTGACGGCCACGACCATGCCGCCATTGCCAAAGCCATTGAAGTTGCCAGGGCCAGCGACAAGCCCTCGATGATCGCCTGCAAGACAACCATCGGTTTCGGGGCGCCGACAAAAGCCGGCACCGCCTCAACCCACGGCGCGCCGTTAGGGGATGAAGAAATTGCCGGTGCTCGCAAGCAGCTTGGCTGGACCGCCGGCCCGTTCGAAGTGCCGGCTGACATTCTGGATAGCTGGCGCAGCGTTGGCAGCCGCGGTCGGGGCGACCGGGAAGCATGGCAAAAACGATTGGCTGCGCACAGCGATAAGAATGAGTTCAATCGTGTCGTTGCCGGAACATTGCCGAAAGGTATCTCTGAGGCGGTAACGGCTCACAAAAAGCGGGTTTCCGAAGAAAAACCCAAATGGGCGACCCGTGTCGCATCAGGGGAATCCCTGAATGTGCTGACGCCGATCATCACGGAGCTGGTATCCGGATCTGCGGATCTGACCGGCTCCAACAACACCAAGACACCCGATACCCATTCGCTGACGCCGAGTGATTTTACCGGCCGCTACATTCATTACGGTGTTCGTGAGCATGCCATGGCGGCAGCTATGAACGGGATCGCCCTGCACGGCGGATTTATTCCGACCAGCGGCACCTTTCTGGTCTTCGCCGATTACATGCGTGGTGCCATGCGTCTGTCTGCGCTGATGGGGCAGCGGGTTCTTTATGTCCTGACACACGACAGCATCGGGCTTGGCGAGGACGGACCGACACACCAGCCGGTCGAGACACTCTCGATGCTCAGGGCAACACCCAACTTTCTGATGTTCCGCCCCTGCGACGGTGTTGAAGCGGTCGAATGCTGGCAGGCTGCACTTGAGAATACGTCCGGGCCTTCGGGCTTTGCGTTGTCCAGGCAGGGTGTACCGACGCTTCGTACTGAGCACACCGCCGAAAACCTGTCTGCCAAAGGGGGCTATGTGCTGGCCGAAGCCAAAGCTTCCGCGCGCAAGGTGACGCTGCTGGCAACGGGGTCCGAAGTTCATCTGGCGACCCAGGCGCGTGAGGCACTGGAAGCAGAAGGTATTGGCACGGCTGTCGTTTCGATGCCGTGCTGGGAGTTGTTCGACCGCCAGGATGCGGCGTATCGCGACGGCGTGCTCGGCAAAGGCGGTGTGCGGGTCGCTGTTGAAGCGGCGGTACGCCATGGCTGGGACAAGTACATCGGTCCGGATGGCGGCTTTGTCGGCATGACGGGTTTCGGTGCATCGGCACCGGCGGGTGATCTGTATGAGCATTTTGGCATCACTGCCGGGGCCATTGTCGCCCAGGCCAAAGAGAAACTGGTCTGATTGGTAAACCAGGGTCAGTGGGGATGGAGGACGGACAATGAATAAACAGGAACTTTTTCAGACGGCTGTGGCCATGGTTGCCGACAACAAGGGATTGCTGGCGGCGGACGAAAGTACCGGAACCATGGGTAAAAGGCTTGCATCCATCGGCGTCGAAAACGTCGAGGACAAGCGCCGCGATTACCGGGAAATGCTGTTCAGAAGTAATGGCTTTGGCAACTATATTTCAGGCGTGATCCTGTACGACGAAACGATCCGCCAAAACGCTGCCGACGGTACGCCGCTGGTGAAAATCCTGCAGGACTGCGGCACCATTCCCGGCATCAAGGTCGATGCCGGAGCCAAGGAACTGCCGGGCCGGTCGGATGAAAAAATCACCGAAGGTCTGGATGGGTTGCCGGATCGTGTGGCCGAATATTACGGCATGGGTGCCCGGTTCGCCAAATGGCGCGCCGTGATCGATATCGCTGACGGCATCCCCAGCCGCTATGCCATTCACACCAATGCACATGCACTGGCGCGATATGCCAAAATTTGTCAGGAAGGCGGGCTTTGTCCGATTGTCGAGCCGGAAGTACTGATGGACGGCGCCCACGACATCGCCCGTTGCCAGGACGTGACCGAAGAGGTGCTTGAGGCTGTGTTCCACGAACTGCACCTGCAGGAAGTTTACCTCGAAGGGACGATCCTGAAACCGAACATGGTGATCGCCGGCAAGAAATGTAAAACTCAGGCCGCCCCCGAAGACGTCGCGGCAAAGACCATCGAGACACTGATGCGCTGCGTTCCGGCAGCGGTGCCGGGCATCATGTTCCTGTCGGGTGGGCAGTCGGAAGAAGATGCAACGCTTCACCTTGATCTGATGAACGCCGGCAAGGGTCTGCCCTGGAAGCTCAGTTTCTCGTATGGCCGTGCCTTGCAGCAAAGTGCGCTGAGCACCTGGAAAGGTGATAATGCCAATGTCGCAGCGGCACAGCAGGCGTTTCTTGAACGTGCCAGCGCCAACAGCCGGGCCTGTGCCGGCACTTACTCGAAAGCAGCCTGATCGGAAAGTCACCGCCTATGATCAAAATCGCCCCGTCCATCCTGTCTGCTGATTTCGCCCGCTTCGGTGAAGAGATCCGCGCGATTGATGCTGCCGGTTGCGATTATGTTCATGTCGATGTGATGGACGGACACTTCGTACCCAATCTGACGTTCGGGCCGCCGATCATCGCCAAGCTGCGCCCGCACACGGAAAAGCCTTTTGATGTGCATCTGATGATCAACCCGGCACAACCGTATCTTGAAGAATATGCCAATGCGGGTGCTGATATCATCACGGTGCACGCCGAGGCGGACAAACATCTGGACCGCTCGTTGCAGGTGATCCGATCACTCGGCAAGAAAGCAGGCGTGTCGCTTAATCCGGCGACGCCTGAGAGCGTGATCGAATACGTCCTCGACAAGCTTGATCTGATCCTGGTGATGAGCGTCAATCCGGGGTTTGGCGGTCAGAGCTTTATTCCGGCGCAACTGGACAAGATCAGGCGCATCCGCAAGATGATCGGTGATCGCCCGATCGAACTGGAAGTCGATGGCGGCGTCAATGTAGATACCATCGCAAGTGTTGTTGAAGCGGGAGCTGATGTGCTGGTTGCCGGTAGCGCGGTCTTCAAGGGTGACGACTATGCCATGACCATCGGCGCGCTCAGGGCGGCCATTTAATGTCGGTTTGCCTTATTGGAGCAGTTGCGTCAGCGAATACACTTCTTCGGGGCGCGTTGCGAGATCGAACAACAGCTTCAAGCTCACACAGATCACCAGCAGGGCCAGCAAACCGCGCAACTGTTCACCCTTCAGGATGGCACCGATGCGTGCACCGTACTGGGCCCCGATCACACCCCCGAAAATCAGTATGAGCGCCAGCACCACGTCGACGGACTGATTGCCAACCGCCTGAAGTATTGTGACGTTGGCCGTGACAAAGATGATCTGGAACAGCGACGTGCCGACGACGACGATGGTCGGCATGCCGAGAATATAGATCATCGCCGGAACCATCACGAAGCCACCGCCAACACCCATGATCGCCGAGAGCAGTCCGACGAATAACCCGACGGCAAGAGGCAGAATGGCGCTGATGTATAACCTGGAGCGGCGGAACTTCATTTTGAAAGGCAGGCCGTGCGTCCAGTTATGGACATGGCTCTTCTTACGTTTTTTGTTTTTTTGCTCCAGCATCGCCTTGATGCTCTCGACCAGCATCATTGTGCCGATGATCCCCAGGAACACGACATAGCAGATGTTCACGACAAGATCGACCTGACCCATCGCCTTGAGCAGTGAAAACAACCAGACACCGATGGTCGATCCGACCAGTCCGCCGATCAAAAGCACGATGCCCATTTTCAGATCGACATTGCCGCGCCGCCAATGGGCAAGAACGCCGGAAATCGACGCAGCGACAATCTGATTGGCACCGGTTGCCACCGCTACCGCCGGCGGTATGCCGATAAAGATCAGCAGGGGGGTCATCAGGAACCCGCCACCGACACCGAAAATACCGGATAGCAAGCCGATACCGCCGCCTATTGCCAGAATCGTAAAGATATTGACGGATAGCTCGGCGATCGGAAGGTAGATATCCATGGTGTCCTTGGCCGCAGCACGGGAATGACGATGCAGGCAAATGAAGCCATACACCAGGGTCGTAAAATTGGATACCGCTTCAGGTGATAAGTGCGATCTCATCCTCGGCAAGGCTGCCCGGCACGATGGTGACCGGTACGCGGAGCCGGCCGGCCATTTTCTCGACCAGATAGGTGACAAGCGGGCCGGGGCCATCGGTACCGGACGCGGCACCCAGTACAAGCAGGGAAATCCCGTCTTCTTCCTCGATGAGTTTCACGACTTCCTCGCGCAGCTTGCCTTCGCGGATGTACAGAACCGGCATGTGCCCCATCCGTTTCTGCACAACAGAAGCGACGACGTTGAGCATTTCCTCGGCTTCTTCACGCGCTTCTTCACGCATACGTTCACCAACCGCCATCCAGTGCTGGAATTCTGCCGGTTCGATCACATACAAAAGGGCGACACGACCACCGGAATTCAGAGCACGCCGGCAGGCAAACTGCAAAGCTGCAGCAAATTCCTCGGTTTCATCGACAACACAAAGAAATGTGCGACCGGTCAGCTTCTTGGCCGGTGCCTCTTCGGAGTTGTGCGGTGTTGCGGTGCTATCGCTCATTGGCCTAGCTCCTCTTGAAGGCGGCATTGGCAGCCCAGCCTGCCACACACGCTATAATGACGGCAAAGATTCCGTAAAGCAGAGATTGATCATGTGCAAAATTATAGACTTCCGCTTCAACACCGAATTTGCGGACATTCAACAGGGTCGTTTCGCTTGTAATGATCTTCTGGTCTCGAACCAGATAGGTCTCGATCGCAAATTCACCAACCGACACGTTGGCCGGAAAATTGATCCTGGTCCTGAACAGCATATCATTTCTGAACAACAGTGGTGACGTTTCCTCGGAATAGAGTTTCTGGCGGACTTTTTCCCGGACCAGCGCTGCCCGAAAGGCAATGGCCTCTGCCGAATTCGCATCAGGTCTGTTGGGAACGATATTTATATCATCCAAACCGATCTGGAGCCGGGTCAGGGTGTCGGCGGGGAGGATATCAAATATCGGTCTGTTGGAGGCAACCCAGTAATAGGACGGCAGGCCCTCGAACGTCAGATTCTCCGTATTGACCCAGATGCCCAGCTTGCGTTCCTTCAGATGGACGGTTTTGTCTTCAAGCGGCCCCCGGACCACGACAATAACGTCACCGGCCCCTCTTTTGGCACCGAACAGCAACAATTCTGTCCCCGAAAACCCGGTTGTGATCTTGACGATCGGTGCCGAAAGATCGATGACCAGATCCTTGGCATGCGCTGATGCGGCAGCCATCATAACAAGCACGCACAATCCAATTTTCAGGCAACGATATGTCATCTTTAATGCCTTCCACTTAAATCAAACGCGAACGGATCGGAAGGGGTCACCACCAGATCAAAGGTCAGTTTCAGACAAACGGCAATAACAATCAGCGCCAGCATGCCGCGTAACTGCTCGCCCTGAATACGGCCGCCGAATTTTGCACCGATCTGGGCGCCGATCACGCCACCGATCAGCAGCAGCAATGCCAGAACTATATCGACGGACTGGTTTGAGACCGCTTGCAGGATTGTAACGTTGGCGGTGACAAAAATGATCTGAAACAGCGATGTGCCGACAACAACGGCTGTCGGCATGCCAAGCAGGTAGATCATTGCCGGCACCATGACGAAGCCGCCGCCGACCCCCATGATCGCCGACAGAATACCGACGAAAATGCCGATCAGGATCGGCAGGATTGCACTGATATACAGCCGTGATTTCCGAAACCGCATTTTCAGCGGCAATCCGTGCATCCAGTTGTGCGTGTGAATCCGTTTGCGGCGTTTGGATTTGGAGGCCCGCATGGCGTTGATGCTTTCGAACAGCATCAAAAAACCGATAATACCCAAAAACACGACATAGGACAGTTTGATGACGAGATCGATCTGACCCAAATCCTTGAGAAACGTAAACAGCCAGACGCCGAACGAGGAACCGATTACCCCCCCGGTCAGCAGCAGCGTGCCCATCTTGAAATCGACATTGCCGCGACGCCAGTGTGCGAGCACACCGGAAACGGAGCTGGCAACGATCTGGTTTGCTTCAGTGGCGACCGCAACAACAGGGGGGATTCCGATGAAAATCAGAAGCGGGGTCATCAGGAAGCCGCCGCCGACACCGAATACGCCTGATAAGAACCCGACACCCCCGCCCATCCCCAGAATGAGGAAAATGTTCACCGAAAGTTCGGCGATGGGCAAATATATCTGCATCGACTGGCGGCTCCGACCCACAGCCACACCTGACGGCGGGGGATCAAGAATACTCAGTAATATCAGGCTTCTATGGCAGCAATTGGTGAATGTCAACGCCGTTACTGTAAATTGTCCCTGAATCAGCGAATACGGCATGAAAAGCCCAAAGTTTACGATTTATCCATCACTTTTGTTGATTACTGCAAGGGACGGACCGTAATTCAGGCATCGCCCGCATGCGCCGAACCCGGATATTGCGAGCGACCTGATGTGTATGAAAATTGACAGGGATTCTTCGTGAGAAGTGCGCCTGAGCTGATTGATGATGGGGTCGAAAGCAGCCCGGCCATGGATGATTCCTGGACCGTCGAGGTTGAGCCCTCTGCTTATAAATTTCCGATACTTGCCAGATTCGGTATTTTTATGGGCGTTATTACCCTTGTTTTCATCTCAATGGTCGCATTGCTGCCGTTTGTGCTGCCGGCTTCCGTCACGATTTCCAAGGCAGAAAAACTGATCAGTACCGTTGTCGGGATGGATGTCCAAATCAAGGGCGACCATTCGTTTCGTATTCTGCCTTCATTACGATTGCAGGCCGAGAATGTCGTCCAATCGAACAAGGACGGTGCCGTTGCAATGCATCTGCCTTATCTGGAAATCGAAATGAGCTCCTTTGGCGCTTTGTCGGGCAGCTTTGACCTCAACCGCGTTCTGCTGCAAGGGCCATCTGTGCGGGTCAGCCATGCCCGACCGGTCGAAGACATGCCGGAACAAGTTACCGAAATCGACCGCGCCTGGGGGTGGTGGCGCGATATGAGTATCAAGGAGTTGCGTATCGAGAATGGCGCATTCAGCCTTGTTGACGGCAGTACCGGGCAGGTCCGGAAACTTGAGCAGTTTAATCTGAAGAATTCTTCACCAGCTGGAAGTGAGCCGGAAGATGGTCTTGTGTTTGAAGGACAGGGCAAACTGAACGATCAGGCGATCACGCTCAATGTCCAGACCTCGGACCCGCAATTGCTGGTTTCGGGCAACCGTTGGCCGTTCACGGTATCGATTATCTCGGCGCTTCTGAATGGAACTTTCAAGGGCTCGATGGCGATCCGGGAACGCGTTGTCGGCGATGGTGAACTGGTCCTGGCAGGTTCTGACGCTGCAGCAATCAACGACTGGATTGGTCCGTTTTTACCAACGCGTAAAGAATCGGCACTGGCGTTGAATGCCAGTCTCGATCTGGCCGGGGACGAACTGGATATACGCAGACTGAATCTGTCATTCGGTGAAACAGATATTGAAGGTCAACTCACCATAACCGGTTTTAATTCTGCAGCGCCTGAAATCAGCGGATTACTGACAGCCGAAACCATTGACTTCGGCGTGGCACCGGCAGAACAGGCCGTTGCCATGGCGGCTGTCCCTCTGATTGTCCCGGGCATGCCCTTCGGCAAGGTCGAGATTTCCTGGATGAAAGCCCTGTGGCGGGATTATGCATTTGGCCTGGGCAAGGCTGTGATTGAACGGCAACCGGCGACACAGCGCATTCAACTCACCCTGGATGACACGGAAATTTACGGCGGTACCATGCGCGGTATGTTCGCGCTTGATGTATCGGAAGGGATGCATGCCCTGAGCATCGAAGGGCGTGCCGTCGGTGCACAGATCGGCCTGTTGCTCGGCGCGGGTAAACCGCAAGCCCGGCCACCCTTGAGTGGGAAATCCACCATTGAAGTGAATTTGTTTTCTGTCGGTAGCACACCTGAACAGCTCGTTCAGGCGCTTACCGGTGATGTGGAGCTCATCGCCAGTGAGGGTGTTCTTGGTCTGTCAAAACTCATCAGCGAACTGGTGCCGGAAGCCGGTGAGAAACTGCCGTTCAAAACACTGAATGGCACCTTCAAAATAGCCCAGGGGATTGCCATGAGTGACGATCTGCTTTTGCTTGATGGCACGTTGAGCCTGGTTGCAAAGGGGCGTGTCGATCTTGCGAACGGGACGATTGATCTGCATGTCGGCAGGCTGGGCCCGGATGGCGATGATCGGGCACTCAAAAAATTTCATGTCAGTGGTCCGGCAATGGATATGCGGGTTGAGCCGGTTAATGGGTCCTGAGCCCATGGAATTTGTCGAATATGATTGAAATTCTTTGTTTGCTGGGTGCCGCAGTCATCGCTGTGCTGATAGCGACCCGGTTGGGTCTGGGCTCGCAAATCGGCTACCTGGCAGCCGGCGCGGCCATTGGACCGTATGGCTTTGGCCTGATCGCAGATCCGGATAATCATCGCCATATCGGCGAGTTCGGCGTTGTCTTCCTGCTGTTTTTGATCGGCATGGAAATGAAGCCGCAACGGCTATGGATTATGCGCAAACTGGTGTTCGGGACGGGCGCTTTGCAGGTTATCATTACTGGTATCGTGCTGGCTTCAATGTCCATTCTGATTTTTGGTCTGGAAATGAAAACGGCGCTGGTGATTGGCTTCGGCTTGTCACTTTCGTCTACGGCTTTTTGCGTACAGATATTGTCCGAAACAAACCAGATGACCAGCCATCATGGGCGTAACAGCTTTGCTGTGTTGCTGTTTCAGGATCTGGCCGTGGTGCCGCTGATCGTGCTGATACCGTTGCTGGCAGTTGGTGAGGTGGCGCTGACGACATCCATGGGCCTTGCTGTGATTCAGTCTGTTGCCATTATTTTCGCTGTTATTCTGGCAGGACGATATGCCATCGGGCCGGTAATGCATGTGATCGCCAGGATCGGCAATAGCGATACCTTTGTTGCGATGGCGTTGCTTTTGGTGCTGGGCTTCGCCTGGATGATGAACGCGGTCGGCTTGTCGCTGGCGCTTGGCGCATTCATGGCCGGTGTTCTGATGGCGGAATCCGAATACCGCCATCAGATTGAGGCTGACATACTGCCGTTTCGCGGTTTGCTGCTCGGCCTCTTTTTCATGAGTGTCGGCATGATGCTTGATCCGGGACCGTTGCTGGCCAATGCCGATATTATTATCGGGTCGGCACTGGCATTACTGATCATCAAGGCTGCCCTGATGATCGGCTTGTCCCTGCTGATACGGGCGCCGCTTGACGTTGCAGTCCGCACGGGATTTCTTCTGTCTCAGGCCGGAGAGTTCGGCTTTGTGCTGTTTTCACTGGCGAATGGTCTGGGTATCATTTCGCCATCTCAGATGGATCATCTGGTGGCCGTTATTGTCCTCAGTATGGCGTTGACGCCACTTATGGTGGGGTTGGGTAACAGGCTGTCTGAAAAAATAAAGCCTGTCATTCCCGGTGAATTGCATGACGTTGAAGTCCATGAAACATCGCCTGTCCTGATTGCCGGCTTTGGGCGGGTTGGTGAAACCGTCGCCAACATGCTGGAAGCTGCAGAGGTGCCGTATATCGCCATCGACGCTGATGTAGACCGGGTTATTCGTGCCCGCAGACTGGGCTACCGCGTCGTCTTCGGCAGTGCCGGCAAACCTGAAGTCCTGAAATCGGTTGGTGCCGAACATGCCCGCCTTATCGTCGTGACCCTGGATGATCCGCATGCAGTCGAAGGTCTGGTGCGGACAGCCAGAAGACTCTATCCGGATGTGCCACTCCATGTTCGAGCTCATGATTGGGAACGTGCCGATACCTATGCGGCAATGGGCGTCGATCACGTGATGCCGGAAACAGTCGAAGCGAGTCTGAGACTGGGAGCGGCCGCGCTTGAAGCCGTTGGCGTGGACAGCGAGAAAAGACGCGCATTGTTTGAAGAACTGACGGCTGAGAATTTTGCAAGAATGCGTGGTTTCAGGCGGGCTTAGAGACTGGCGCTGAATCAATCTCTGATCTTGTTCACGGAATATTAACCACATCCTGACAGCATCAAAATCGGGACAAGCCGGTTTTCGGCTTTTGGGTGCGCTGCATTGCGGCGCGACAGATAAGGGAGCGCAGACATGCGCACAAATTATTTAACCATTCTCGGAACTGTATTGCTGGCCGGAAGCTTCGCCCAGTTTGCCGAAGCGCAAGGGGCCGGTTCAATCGGCACGTCAAATAACATGCCGGGCATGGTGCCGCAGAACAATGTTCAGGCAACCAGCGGGCAGCCCACGCAAAGTGCGGCACCGCCGATTCCCGGCACCGTTAATGATGGACCGGCAAGGCCGGTTGCGTATCAGAATGCCGAACGCGGTTTTATGCTCGTAGCACCTCCCGGCGCTCGGTTTCAGGAGAGCGCCGATAAAAAGCAATTATCAATACAGTCACGCAAGGGATATGCGGTTAACATTCAGGCCGGTGATGCCAATCCGGCGATGGATACGACTGCCATGTTCAGGAAGCTGGAGGTGCAATATCTGGGTGAGGGTAAGCCCTGGGCCAGAAAAACTGCTGAAGGAAAGACCGTTATCGCCGGTTTGCCGGCGGGTGTCGGGTTCTACGAAGCAGGTCAGACAAAGACCAAAGTTGTGATCGCGCGTGGCAAAAATACTGATTTTGTCTTCATGTTTTTTGCCCCGTTTACTCATTTTGAGAAGCTGACGACCGAGTTTGAATGGATTCTGGCCAGTTTTCGCCCGGACCCTGAGGATGTTCCAAGCAGCGAAGAAACGATGGCTTCCATAGCCGAGCCCAAACAGCCACCGCCACCCTTGCGTGCGGCTGGTGAGCCGGAAGTCGCCCCGGCTGGACGGCCTGAGATCGCGAAATTGCCGAGTGCATCTGATGTCTTGGTGTTTTCTGAAGCCGGATACGGTTACCGGGTCGAATATCCGTCGGCGTGGCTATTGGAAAAAACCAGCGCTTTTACGAACACCATCAGTGGTCCGCAAGGCACGCCTGCCTATGATGCCATCGTTGCCCTGCAGAATGTGAAACCGCAAGGCGAGGGTGCCGATGCGGCGCAAGCAGCTTTTGACGATCTGAAATCAAGTTTGAGCCGGCAGGCGCATGGTGTGGAGTTCGTCGGCGAGAAAGCTGTGACGTATGCCAAATACGGCATGACCCTTGAAGGGCGGCAGTTCGTTGCCAATTACGACCATCAGGGACAACGCTTTCGCAAATGGGCTCTGGTGATCCCGAGGCCGGAAGGCGGCATTGCCCATATCTGGTCCTATACGGCACCGGCGAGGCAATTTGATGCCTACCGTCCGATCGCAGAGCGCATCCTGAACTCACTTAAAATTGAGGGCGGTCGGGGTTAGCTTACTGCCGATGCTGTGCTAGGGTGCCCGGTATGTCGTTACTGAAAATGATAAATTTCCAAAACCGGACCGCCGCGCTGGCCTGTGTCTGTGCTTTATCGTTTTCGACGATGGCGTCATTCCCTGTTGCCGCCGATCAGAAAACCGATGATCTGCTGCGTCATTTTGAGAGCGTCGTCTTCGGAAGCGAGATCGACGGCGTCGAGGGTGCTGATTATATCCAGAAATGGATGAGCCCGGTCCGTGTCTCGATGACGTCGATGCAGGGCAAAATGCTGACCGGGCCTGGGGGCAAGCGTGAGCTCAAGCTCAGTTTTGTGCCGCCCGACAAGGCCTATGTGGCACTGGTGCGAAAACATCTGACGACACTTGTGAAAGTGACGGGTGCCAAGTCGGAAAAAAGCGACGAGGCCAAGGGCAAACCGGCCAATTTCATGATTAAATTTGTACCCAGACTGGCCATGGGGCAGCCGTTTCTGGCGGATGATGTGGATCCGGCCATCCTCAATAAACTGGCGCAACCCGGTGTCTGCTATTTTCTTACCCGTTCCGTATCGACGGGGGCGATGTTCCGTGCCCTGATTGTCGTCAATAACGAACTACCACCGGCCCAGATGGATGCTTGCCTGCTGGAAGAAATGACCCAGGCAATGGGGCTCCCCAACGACAGCGACATCATAAGCCCGTCGATCTTCAATCAGAATTCAACCGCGCAGTCACTTTCGAATAGCGATCTCTTGTTGTTGAAAACCCTATATGACATCCGCTTGCCGGCAGGAACGCCAAAGGTGGACGCGATGCGTATCGGGCGGGAAATCCTGATCGAACATCTGGGCGGTTAGATTGAACCGTTCATCATCCCTGAAGTCGGGTTCATTGGTCATTTTGCTGAGCTTGATCGTTGCCGCACCTGCCACAGCTGACCCGTTGCACGATATCAAGGAAGTGCGGCACTTTGCCGAAGAAGTCGTGATCGGACCGAAACCGGGTGCCAGGCTCGTCAAATGGACCGAGGCGCCGGTGATTCGTCTCGAAACATTGAAGGCGGGTCCGCATGACAGCGTCGGCAAAATAACGACGATCCCGACAGAAACGTCGATGCTGCATTACAATGCGTTGCAGGAACATATTGCGGATCTTGCCCTGATGACCGGCATGCCGATGCGCCTGATGCCCCGGGATTTTGGTTCCGGTGGCGATATCGTCATCACTATCGTGCCGCGTCAGGCAATGTCGACAGTGCCATTTCCCGGGGTGCCGGCGAAAATGCTGAATGATCTGATGGGGCCGAGTCGCTGCTTTTTCGTGATCTGGCCCAATCCCGACTGGGCAATTGCCAGGGCTCAGATCGTAATTAATTCTTTGCTTGATGATATTCATATAAAGCATTGTTTATTAGAAGAATTAACGCAGTCACTCGGATTGCCGAATGACAGTGACCGTTTGCGTCCGTCGGTGTTCAATGAATCAGCCATGCTGACAGTGCTGTCCGGTTTGGATCGTCTCCTGATCCGGACCGTCTATGATCCGAGGATCAGCAAGGGACTCAGTCTTGGAGCGTTCCGTGAACGGGCTGATGCGGTAATCGCTGGATATCTAAAGCGCCCTGATCCCGATTAGGGTCTTCAAACGACATGCGTTAAGGATGTTGTCAGGGCGGACTGCCATGAATATCAACGGTTTGCCGGTCGCGGGCCGATGCGTTGATAAGGGTTTATTAACAACAAATGGATTAGACCGATACCCGGACCCTCTTCTTTGCGGGCAGGGCCAGGGAGCGGAAGGACCGGTCGCGTTGAGCTGCCGGGTGATTGTATGGGCTTGGCTGAAAAGCTGAAATCGACAAAACCGAAAGGCAACGAGCTTGGCCGTATTTCGTATACGCCGGGCGGGGTGTTTGACCTTATCTTTGCGTCGGTTTTCATTAATCTGCTGGCGTTGGCAATGCCGCTCACGCTGTTGCAGGTTTATGACCGCATCATACCGAATTCGGCCGAAGGCACGTTGATTCTGCTGATCGTCGGGGTTGGCTCGGCGCTCATACTCGAAGCCTGTTTGCGCCAGGGACGATCCTACGTTGGTGGCTGGATGGGGGCCCGGTTCGAGCATCTGGCCGGCGTTGCCGCGGTTGAGAGGCTGCTGAACGTATCGATCATCGATTATGAACGGCAGGGTTCCGGTGTGCATCTGGAACGCTTCAACGCATTGGGCCCGCTCAAGGAATTCTACGCCGGGCAAGCGATCCTTGCACTGTGTGATCTGCCATTCGCGGTGCTGTTCCTGAGCGCCATGTATTATCTGGCCGGACACCTGGTTCTGGTGCCGATTGCCCTGATCATTTTCTTTGCGATTGCGGCCATTGTGGTCGGCAAAAAACTGCGTGATGCCCTGGAAAGCCGGATGATGGCGGACGACCGCCGGTACAGTTTCATCATCGAGGTGCTGGGTGGTATTCATACCGTCAAGGGTCTCGCCATGGAAGAGCAGATGATCCGCCGATATGAGCGGTTACAGGAAACCTGTGCGGCGGCGGATTATAACGTCGCCCTGCAATCATCATCGGCGAGTTCCACAGGGGCGCTTTTTTCCCAACTGGTGCTGTTTTGCGTCGTCGGCTACGGCGCGACATTCGTGATTGCCGGGGAGTTGACGGTCGGCGGACTGGCGGCCTGCACCATGCTGGCCGGCCGCTCCATGCAGCCTTTGCAGAAGGCCGTCGGAATCTGGACGCGGTTTCAATCGATCCAGCTGTCTTTGGACCGGGTGCGTGAGCTGTTTCAGATGCAGGAAGAAAAACCACCTGGCTTGCCGGCTTTGCCACCGATCCGCGGTGAGCTGAAGATCGAAAACATGACCTTCACATATGGCCAGAACAAGGATGGCGAAGATCTGCAGCCGATCTTCAAGGACGTAAATCTGACGATTGAGTCCGGCGAGACCATCGGCATCACCGGTTCCGGTTCAAGCGGCAAGACGACCCTGCTGTATATCCTGATGGGGGTTTTTGCGCCAAACGAAGGGCGCATACTGGCCGATGGCATGGATCTGTTTGAATACGATCCGTCGAGTATTCGCCGTCAGATCGCCTATCTGCCGCAGGAAGGCGCACTGTTTTATGGCACCATTCTGGAAAACGTGACGATGTTCCGTGACGACAAGATTGATGAGGCGCTGGATATTTCGCGACTGCTCGGTCTTGATGGTGTGGTCGCACATATGCCGCATGGCTATGAAACGAAAGTCGGTGACGGTGCCGGCGACAAACTGCCGAAGGGTATCAAGCAACGTATTGCGATTGCCCGCGCCCTGGTCGACAAGCCCCGGGTGCTGCTGTTTGACGAAGCAAATGCTTCCATGGACAGCGCCGGCGATTCAACACTCAGGAATTTACTCGAGCGTCTGAAGGGCAGGGTCACGCTCATTCTGGTGACACCGCGTCCGTCTATGCTGAATTTGGCCGACCGCATTTTCGATATTGATGATAGCCAACTGGTGGAACGGGTTCCGGATGCTGAAAAGCTGGCCAACCCATTTGGAAAGGCATGACCACGATGATTGCAACACTGAAAAAACTCGAGGCTTGTGACAACACGGCATGGGCTGTCGAGCCGCCCATTGACAGGAAGGGCGATCAGAAATTGAAGCATGAAACAAAACCGGACCGTACCGAATTTCAGTTGATGTCGGTACCCAGCGACGGCTGGCTGAGTGGTGGCGGCCGCAGATTGAATTTTGCCTGAGCCAGGCAGAAGCTGAGGAATTGAACGACCGATGAGCGGCATTCTGTCAAAAATCGAAGCACTGGATGACGTCGAGGACGACGCCGTTGAGGCTGTCGATGCTGCCGTCTCCCGTGTTTTTGGTGCACCAGAAGCTGCCGCTGAGCAGAAGCCTGTTGTCAGGCCTGAATCCCGGCAATCCGCACCGGCACCCGGTGCTGCAGATGTGATGACCGAACGCGGCGTGCCGATGTCGCCGATTGCGGCGCGTCCGCGTCCACAGCCTCGTAAACCTGAATCCCCCCGGACGAGCACTGGCCCAAGACCGAATTTATCCACGAACCGCGAGCGACGGGCGGAGCCGCCAGCCCCAGTCAAATCGGCCGCAGTCAAACCAGCACAAAAACCTGCACCGCGCGAAGCTGAAGCCCGGCAAAAGCCTGTTGCCCCGATGCCGGAAAAGCCACCCATAGAAGATAAGGCGGCGCTTGCCGCCAAGGCAGCGGCTGCATTGAATGCGCCCTCCAAGGGCGGACGGGTACCGCCGAGGTTGCGCAAACGTCAAGAGCAGATCGAACCCTCAGCAAAGCAAAAAACGGCACCGCCATCGAACCAGAAGCCGCAGTCCGCAGCGCCGGCACCCCGACCACGTCCAAGCCAGGTTAAACCTGCCGAAAGCGATGCTGCGAATACCAAGCGCCGGGTCGAAATGCCGGATACACTGCGTCGAAAGCAACAGGATGCTGTGCCGCCGCAAACGCCTGCACCCGCTCAGAAATTGACCCCGCGTCCGGCTGCCCCGAAAGTGCCTGCGCCCGCGCCTGGCGTGCAAAAGGCGGATAAAGGCGGTGCCCTGCAACCACCGCCACCCTTACCAGGACGACCGGGTTCTGCCGAGCCGGCACCTGCAGCGGCGCGCCTGTCCTCTCCGAACGCACCCGCCGTTGCAGAACGCGCCGCACCACCACCCCCTTTGCCACCGGCACCGCCCGGCGGAACAGGCGGCGGTGATGGCGGTGGTGATTTACCACGACCGATGCCGTTACCGGAAAGCCAGCCCCCCGCTCATACGGAACCTGCATTGGCGGCGCTCAGTGAAGCGACCGATCTTTCCAACTGTCTGATGGCATTGCTCAAGGCGTTGAACTGGCGCGGCGACAAACGGCATATTGCCGAAGCCTTGCCGCATTTTACCAATGCTCTTGACCTCACATCATTCCGCAACATCATGGCGACGCTCCATTACGCCAGCCGACCCGTCAAGTTACGTATGGCCGGGATCGATCAACGGTTGTTCCCGTGTCTGTATTTGCCCGATGGTGGCGATGCGATGATTTTGCTGGGGTACGAGCCCGGCGGGATCCGGGTTTTTGACGGCGGCCAGAATGCGGAAGTAGTCGTGCCGCGTGGGAATGTCAGTGGCACGGCCTATTTTTTCAGCCCTGTCGATACTGCGGATCTGCAGAATGCCCAGCACAAGGTCGGCTGGTTCCGGGCTGTTTCAGAACGGTTCCGATCTTTGGTCTATCAGACACTCGGCATTACCTTTGTGCTCAATATCCTGGCGCTGGTGACACCTTTGTTCACGATGGCCGTTTACGACAAGGTCGTCGCCACCGGGTCACTGCCGACGCTGGCATTCTTTGCATTTGGTGTCGGCGTGGCGATCTGCTGCGACATCATCCTGCGAACGATACGCTCCAAGATCATGGCATTTGTCGGAGCGCGGCTTGATAACATCGTCGGCATCGCGATTTTTCATAAAATCCTTTTCTTGCCGCCGACGTTTACAGAACGCGCGACCATCGGTGCACAAATCGCACGGATCAAGGATTTTGAAACGATCCGTGACTTCTTTACCGGGCCGATGGCGATGGTGCTGTTTGAACTGCCATTTGTGTTCATTTTCATCATTACCATCGCCTTGCTGGCCGGTCCGGTCGTGTTCGTATCGTTGATCATGATGGCGTGTTTCTTGATCCTGGGGCTGATCATTATGCCCTTGCTCAGAAGCTCTGTCGGTCGGGCAGCACGTGCGGCGTCGAAAAAGCAGGAACTGATCGTCGAGACCCTCAGTGGCATGCGGGCGGTCAAGTACTGCGGCGCCGAAGACAAGTGGATGGAACGCTTTCGGGAATATTCGGCTGACTCGGCGCTTAACAGTTTTTACACCGCCCAACTGTCGGCGCTGATGCAGACGCTGTCGCATGTTCTGATGATCACAGCCGGTCTGGGGACGATTATTTTCGGTGTATTTCGGGTCATGAACGGTGACATGACGGTCGGTGGGCTGGTTGCATCCATGATTTTGGTCTGGCGCGTGCTGGCACCGCTGCAAACCGGGTTTGTCTCGTTGACCCGCGTTACCCAGGTCAAGTCGTCAATTTCGCAGATCAACAACCTGATGAACATCAAGGGCGAACGCGAACAACATACCCTGGTCAATCCGATCAAGCAGATCGAGGGGTTCGTTACCTTTGCCCGGGTTTCCATCCGCTATAGTCCTGACAGTGATCCGGCTTTGGTGGGTATCAGTTTCGAACTGGAACCGGGCGAAGTGATTTGTATCGTCGGCGGCAATGGTTCCGGTAAATCCACGGTTCTGAAACTTCTGGCCGGCATGTATGCGCCACAGGCAGGATCGATCCGGATCGACAATATGGATATCCGGCAGATGGATACGGTCGAATTGCGCCACGCTGTCGCTTATGTGCCGCAGACGGTTCAGTTTTTCTATGGTACGATTGCCCAGAATATGCGCCTAGCGCACCCGACAGCCACCGAAGCCGATATCTACAGGGCCTGTGAAATGGCTGGTGTTCTGGACGATGTCCTGAAGCTGAGCCAGGGATCGGGCAAGTGGAAGCGCGAAGGCTTTGAAGTGCGGATCGGGGATTCCAGTTCGGGGCAGATGCCGACCAGTCTATTGCAACGGTTGAATCTGGCCCGGGGATATCTGAAAAAATCGCCGATCATGCTGTTTGACGAACCGGGTAACGGCCTTGATTTCGCCAGCGATCAGATATTTATGAAGAATGTCGAGAAGATGCGTGGAGAGACCTCAATTCTGATGGTGACGCACCGTCCCAGCCATTTGCGGCTCGCTGACAAGAATTTGTGGCTTGAATACGGGAATGTGCGGGCCCTGCGGGCCGCAGCACAAGGGCATGGGGTTCTTCCCGACCATCTTCGGCATCAGCACGGCTGATTACCTGCTGGATCCCGCGCGTTGCCCGAAACGCGACGGACAAGGCCTTCCTTCCCAGCGCCGATACGTCAAAGGCCCATACCTGCGGGCGGGTCAATGCCGGACCAGCAGCGCGGTCATCCAGCGCGGACCG
>JBBDOA010000113.1:0-6272 GCA_040877275.1 Rhodospirillales bacterium
CCCAGTAGACCCCGGAATTGAGCGCCATCGGTACCACCACGACATCGTCCGGCAGCTTCTGGTACAGCGCGGCGACGCCCGGATGATAGCGGCATTCTTCGCCGGGTGCCGTGCGCGTTCCCTGGGGAAAGATGATCACCTGACGGCCCCGCGACAAGCGGTCAATGCAGGCATCGACCATATCGCGCAGTGCTTTTGCCCCGGCTTCGCGGTCAATCGGGATATGCCCGCTTTTTCGCGCCGACCAGCCCCAGAACGGAATCCGCATCAGTTCCTGCTTGAGGATGTACTGCGGGTCGTCGAGCAGCACATACATGATGAAGGTGTCCCAGATCGACTGATGCTTGGAGGCAACCAGCACAGGCCCCGGCGGAATTTTTTCGAGACCGACGAAGCGAGCGTCGACCCCGGCACTGACCCGCATCAGCCAAAGTGCGGCCTTGCCCCAGGCGCGGAACATCCGCTGCATGACCATGCGCGGGAAGGGAATCAGCATCCATGAAAACGCGATCAGTATGACAATCCAGCTAAAAATCACGACATTGAAAATCAACGAACGAAACCAGTTGCTCATTCGACACTTCCCTGAACAGCCGGCGACCCGCCGAGATCAAGCGCCCGGATCCGGTGCCGCAGCCAGGTCACCAGATACTTGTTATATTCGGTCGCGGTCAACGCCATCGTGCCCGGCCACGCCCACCAGTATTCCTGTTTCACGTGCTCGGGGAAAACCGGATGCGGCTCGATCCGGATATCCGGCATGGCGCTCTGGAATTCGAGCAGACTGCGCGGCATGTGATAGGCCGCCGTCACCAGCCTGAGCGATGAAAAGCCCTGCCCCTGCATCCAGATTTTCGTTTCCAGCGCATTTTCAATGGTATCGACCGCATTGCCGATGCTGATCCGGCTCTCGACCTGATCGGGCTGCTGCTTCAAAAGCGCCAGCAACTGCGACACTTCGACGCCGCGATAGACACCCGAAACGAACATCCGCCGGGCGCGGTCGGCGAGCAACAGATCAAGCCCGGCGCGGAGCCGGCCGCTGCCGCCGGTCAGGACAACGATGGCATCTGTTTTGATCTCTGATTCCGGCCCCGGCACGGGAATATCTGCGGCAAAGGAAACCAGCCCCGCGATCCACACCGCAAGGACCAGCAGGGACGCGAAAACAATGCTTCTGAACCAGGGCGAGGGTCGCCCGCGACGACGTGAACGCATGCTACAACATCCTTGCCAGCGACCGCAGTACCGTTCGGCGTGCAGTTGTCGTTGCCAGCGCCGCGACGCTGATCGGGATCGCCGCGAACAACGCCCATTCGCCAATGCCGAAAGCCAGTTCAGGCAGTGCCGCATCCTGCAGGCTTTCCGCCAGATAGCCGACCGCCAGCAGCGCCGGCAGGCCGAGCACGATGCCGATCAGGCCGCCCTTGAGGCCGAGCATCATCGCCCGGCCGGCGAATTGCCCGGCGATGTAACTATCCTGCGCGCCGATCAGATGCAGAACCTCGATCGCTTCCTTGTGCACGGCAAGCCCGGTTCGGGTCGTGAAGACAACCGTGCCGACGGTTGCCAGCGCAATGAAAAAAAGGATCGACAGGGCGATCAGCTGCACGGTGCGGATCAGCTTGACCAGACGTTGCAGCCAGACCCGGTGATCATCAACACTGGCTTCCGGGACCCTGAGCTGCAGGGCACGGGTAAACGCCTTGAGGTCAAATTGCGCCTCGTCGGCAAGGCCGACATCAATCAGTTTCGGCAGCGGCAGATCACCGGCTTTGGCCGACTCCCCCAGCCACGGCGACAGCAGCGCCATCATGCGGTCTTCATCAATGACGGTGTAACGCTCAATACCGGACTGGGCAGCGATCACGTTGAGTACTTCCTGCAGATTGTTCTGATCGGCTCTGGCGTCTTCAGTGGCGGCGATCTGCACGGTCAGGGTGCCGCCGACCCCCTGATCCCAGCGCGCGGCTGTGGCATTCAGGGCGAGAATCCCGCCGATGGCCAGAACCGCCAGAAAAACCATAAAGGCAATCAGCCACGGCAGGAAACGGCTGTGCGCGTCCTGATCCAGCGGCAGGTCGGATCTTTTCACCCCAAGCATGTTCCGGGCGCCCTACAGAAAGTTCTCGATGCCGGGCGGATCGGCATCGGTTTCGTCATTGTCTTCGCGAATGCGCCCACGCCGGGCCCGGGCTTGCGCCGCAGCCGATTCGCGGGATTCGCGCCATTCGCGGGCCGCAGACTTGTTGCCACTGCCCGCGACCACCGACATCGCACCGGCATCAAGGCGCATAACGGGATGGCCGAGGCTGTCGACCAGCGCCATATTGTGGGTGGCGACGACGATGGTTGTGCCGAGCCGGTTCAACTCCTCGAACAGATGCATCAGGCGCAGTGCCATACGGTCGTCGACGTTGCCGGTCGGCTCGTCGGCGAGCAGAAGCCTGGGTCTGGCGATCACGGCCCGGGCAATGGAGACCCGCTGCTGCTGTCCACCCGACAGGGTCGGCGGTCTGGATTTCATGTGATCCTTAAGCCCGACCCATTCCAGCAACTCGGTGACATGCCGTGTCACATCCTGTTCCCGGATCCCGGCGACGCGCAGCGGCAAGGCAACGTTATCGAACGTGCTGAGATGCTCAAGCAGTCTAAATTCCTGAAAAACAACGCCTATTTGGCGCCTGAGAGCGGGCAGTTCGGGTCTGGGCGTGGTCGCGATATCACAGCCGAACAGGGAAATCAGGCCCCGCGACGGCTTCAGGGCAAGATACATCAGCTTCAACAACGACGATTTGCCGGCACCGCTTTCGCCGACGAGAAAGTGAAACGATCCCTGATCCAGCGAGAAGGTGACGTCACGCAGCACTTCCGGGCCCAGTCCGTACCGCAACCCGACGTTTTCAAAGCGTGTGATGTTTCCTTTAGACAACCTTGCCACCTGTGGTTTTTCCAAGGGGAGACATTCGTCGGTTATGCCGGTACGCCCCCGGCAATGACGCGACAATGGCATGATGGAGCGGCTTCCGTCCAGCCTAGCCATGCGCCGCCAGCCGGATCGGGAATTCGTTTTGCGCTACCGGCCCGCTTGCGTGCGGAATCGCGAGCGCTTATAAACGATGGAGACTTAACTGGCCGGTTGCATATGTATATTTCCTGCCCGAACTGCACGACGCGATATAACGTCTCAGCCGCCCAGATCGGTGCTGCGGGCAAATCCGTCAAATGTTCAAATTGCGGCAACACCTGGCATCAGATGCCGGTTGCTGACCAGCCGGCACCGGCGCGCCCCAGAAGCATGCCCCAGCCGTATGCGCCGGCACCCCAGCAGTATGCCCAGCCGGCCGCCTATCCGTATCCGCCGCCGGGTTACCCGCCACCGGGTTATCCGCCGTATCCGTATCCGCCGCAGGGTTATCCGCAGCCGGGCCAGCCCGCCGCCGAACAGCAGATACCGCCACAACCGGCACCCGCCGCACCGCCGCCGCCACCAACACCACCGGCCCCTGAACCGGAGGAGGAGGAAAGCGTCCTGCCGGACATGGACGAGGATGTCGACAACGATCCAATGGCCGCGTTTGCGACCGACGATGCCGACGATGACGATCTCACGTCCGACGACATCGCCGCAATGTTCAGCGATGAAGACGAGCCGGAGCCGCTCGGCTCCATGTTCGACACCAACGATAATGACGATGAAGATGAGGATCCACCGGGCTTTGATGATCTGGAAGAGCCGGAACCGATCCCGCAGGTGTTTACCGCCGATGAAACCGGCGATGATGAATATGACGACGAAGACGAGGATGAAGACGAGAGCGACAGCAAGGGATCGATGCTGAAGATCATCCTTGCGGTCCTGCTGGCCCTGTTCATTCTTTTCATTGGTGGCGCAATTTTCCTCCGCGAGATGATCATTGAAATGGTGCCGTCGAGCGAAGGCATTTATTCCATGGTCGGCCTTGGTGATGATTCACTCGGCGCCGGCCTGTCGATCAACGATGTCAAGAGCACGCGCGAATCCATCAGCGGCAAGGACGTTCTGGTGGTCCGCGGCGTCATCGTCAACGTATCCAAACGCGAACGCGACGTGCCGATGCTGGAACTCAGGCTGTCTGATCTCGACGGCAAGATGGTGCAGTCGGCCAAGACCGCACCGCTGAAGAACAAACTGATCGTCGGCGATCAGATCGGCTTCAAGATTGAAGTCCCGGATCCGAGCGCGCTGGCCCGCCGGCTGGAAGTGACGTTCATCGAGCGCGAAGCCGCAGGTGACGCGCCGAAATAAAGTAATCTCGCCCTCGCCCTGAGCACCCCTGCACCCTCGTCATTCCGGCGCACGCCGGAATCCAGTACGGTGGGCACGGCCTGACACGCCGGGATGCGAACATGTAACCCTGAAGCCCGGTCTGCACCGGGGTGACGAGGTATATGTAAATGTTCGTCCCGGGCGCGGCTTTTCCCCGAGCGTCAGCGAGGCCGGAAAAGCCAGCGATCCGGGACCCATGATCAATGTATGGCGTGGTGGGACAATGGGTTCCCGTTTTCACGGGGATGACGATGGATAAATGGATGGCACATGCGCACGGTTCCGGGATGCAAACGTGTAACCCTGAAGCCCGGATCGAGTCCGGGGTGACGACAAGGCGTGTAGCGCCGTAATTCAGAACACGTCGAGCAGGCGGTCGATATAATCGAGTTCCAGTTGCGGCCGGTCGCGCTCGCCCGAGCGGCGGCGCAATTCGTCGAGAATTTCCCGGGCCCGGCGCAGTTCCATCCGGTTCGGCAGCGTGACGTCGGAGTCTTCAACCGCTGTCCCCTGACCGTTCTCGTCGGTATTCCGTCGGCCGAACGGGTCGAAGCGGCCCTGCTGCCCCGGCATCGGCCGGTTGCCGTTCGCCAGACCCATCTGCGCCCCGAACTGCTGCGCCAGCGCCTGTGACATCTGGTCTGTGGCCTTGCGCAATTCCTGCAGCGCCTGGGTCTGATTGCGGGCGGAATCGCTCAGCTCACCCTTGCCCAGATTTTTGCCGGACTGTTCCATCTGCTGCTCGGCCCGACCCATGTTGTCGGGTATCTGGCCAAGAAGCTCATCCATCTGCATCATCAACTCGCCCAGCCGCTTGCGGAGCGCCGCCTGTTCCTCAGCGCTCGGCCTGCCGTTTTCACCGGACTGCTGGCCTTGCTGTTGTCCGGGCTGTTGTCCGGGCTGTTGGCCTTGCTGTTGCTGGCCGGGCATCGCACCTTGTTGCGGGTTGCGCTGCAGGCGCGGCTGCGCCCCCTGCAGGCTTTCCTGGAAGGTCCGGTCAAGCAGCTTCTGCTGATCATCGGTCAGCGCACGCAGACCGTCCATCATTTTCTTTGCCTTGGCCATGGCCGGGTTCGCATCCTGCATCTTCATGCCCTGACGCAACTGCTCCAGCATCTGCTGCATCTGTGCCAGCATCTGCTCGGCAGCATCCCGGTTGCCGGTTTGCGCCAGTTCCTTGATGCGATCCAGCATTTCCTGAATATCCTGGGTCTGCATCTGCGACTGATCGGGCATCGGCGGCAACTGGTCCATGCCCATTTCCTGCAACTTGTCGGCCAGCGCCTGCATATAGCGATCCATCGCTTCTTGCAGTTCGCGCATCACCTTGTCCAGTTCTTCACCGATCTTGCCGTCGCGGAGCGCCTTCATCGCTTCGTCCTGCAGACGCATCAGGTCAGATTCGGCGAGCGCAAATTCGCCGTCCTCAATCCGTAGCGCCGTCTCCCACAAAAGCTTCTGCACGCCGGGCACCACGGCATCGCTTTCAGCCAGCCGCAGCCGGTTGACAGCGACCCGCATCGAGAGGAAGATCACCAGATCATCAAAGAACCGCACCGGATACAGCGACAGTTCATGTACATCCACACCGGCCGCCTGCATCACGTCCGGGCTCGGGTCGTTGAGCTTTTTGCGAACGTCCGCCAGAGCGCGCGCCACCGGGTGGTTGAAGATGCGTTCCGGCAGCACCACCTCGAAGGCTTCGGTCGAGCCGGTCTGTCCGGCGGTGTCCTCGGCGATCAGCTGCAGTTTGACCGGCAAACCGGCCCACGGGTGCGACGACAGATCGCGCACCGTACTGGCGTTCATGTTGCGACGATCACCGCTGAGCGGCACGTCGATCTGGATTTCCGCCTCACCGCCCGGCACAGGCTGCCCGTTCGGGCGACGAATCGTCATGGTGACGGTTTTGATACCGTAATCGTCGGTGCCGATATAGGCGACTTCAAGTTGCGTGTCGCGG
>JBBDOA010000113.1:6282-19729 GCA_040877275.1 Rhodospirillales bacterium
CCCCCCCACGGCGCTTTTTCAAATTCGATCCTGGGTGCCGCATCCGCCGCGATGACAATCGGCCAGGACGCATACGCACCGGAGCCGATCGACAGCTTCAGGTGATCAGCCCCGACCGCCTGGGCGTCGACATCAAGCTGCAGCTTATAGGATGTGCTGTTGCCGTCGCCGAGCCGTTGCAGGTCAAACGCCTGCTTGCCGATCACAAGCTGCGGCGGGTGCGCAACATCCGTGGCATGAACCAGAATCTGCGAGCCGACCGGCACGATCAGGGTCGGCCTGATCTGCGTCGATACTGTTGCATCCGGTGCCTCACCACCGCCTTTGGGCGCATCTGCGGCAACGACCTTCTCACCCTCGGGGCGAATATTGTTAAACACGCTCGGTGCCAGTCCGGTATAGGCCGGCGGCGTCAGCCACAAATCGATCCGCACCTGATCACCGCCCGACATCGCGCCGATCGGCGACATCGCCCGCCCGATCCGCTCAATCGGGTTGCCATGCCCCATCAGCACACCGACGAACAGGACCAGCACCGGCAGGAATCTGAGGCCACGCTGGTCGAGTGCAGCCACCCCGGGCTTTGGCGACGGAAACGACAGGTGTTCGGTTGCTCGCAGTGCACGGGCCATGTGTGCCTGCCATAGCGCCTTGCCATCAGCCGTCAGCTTGTCGGCCGCCGGCGTGTCGAAAAGTGCGGTCAAGGGCCGGTGTTTCAGTCCCGATGCGGCCTCAACGCGTCGTGCCGCCTGTTCGGTATCGACCGGCTGGAAAGCACGGCCTGCCCCCTTGATCGAAAAGCCGAACAGCAAGGCCAGCAGGGCCAGACCGATGGCATGGATGACATCCGGCAAAGACGTCAGCACATCGGTCAGGGCGATGCCGATGAACAACCCGAACACCGCAACCGGCGCCCACAACACCTGCCAGAGCCGTTCCCAGCGAATCGCCAGCCGGGCAAGCTGAACCGCAGTGCTCAGTCGCCGGGCAGCCGTTTCCGGGATCGGGGTTTCGCTCATCCACGCGCCTCTTTGGGCAAGGGTCGGGTCAACCAGTCGGGAACATGTTCCCGCTTCAGTATATCATCAATGCCGAGGCGGTCGGCAACCACTGCGTAGGCATCGCCGTTGACCAGCACTTCCGGGATCAGATCGCGCCCGTTATAGCTCGATGACATTACGGCCCCGTAGGCACCGGCAGAACGGAAGGCGACCAGATCACCCGCTTCCAGCATCGGCATCATCCGGGCTTTCGCGAAGGTATCGCCGCTTTCGCAGATCGGCCCGACAATATCGACCGGTGCCATATTGTCGCCGCTGGCCGGCTCGGCAAGCGGCACCACCGTGTGATGGGCGTCGTACATGGCCGGACGGATCAGATCGTTCATTGCCGCATCGACGATCAGGAACGAGCGGTCGATACCCTGTTTGACATAGACCACGCGGCTGATCAGAACCCCGGCGTTGCCGCAGATCATGCGACCGGGCTCGAACGCAAGCCGGCAGTCCATGCCACCCATGACGTCCTTGACCATGGCCCCGTATTCGGCCGGGCTCGGCGGGTTTTCCGCATCATAGGGAATGCCGAGACCGCCACCCAGATCAATGACGCGGATATCGTGCCCGCCGGTGCGCAAGCGCTCGACCAGACCGCGAACCCTGGTATAGGCGTCCCGGTACGGTGTCAGATCGGTCAACTGCGAGCCGATGTGCACGGCAACGCCGACGACATCGATGCCGGGCAGTCTGGCCGCATGCGCGAACACCGCCTCGGCCTGTTCCCAGGCGATGCCGAACTTGTTCTCGCTGAGGCCGGTCGTAATCTTCTTGTGGGTTTTGGCGTCGACATCCGGATTGACGCGGATCGCAATCCGCGCCGTTGCCCCCATCGACACCGCAATTTCCGAGAGAGAATCGATCTCCGGCACGGATTCGACATTGATCTGATGGACCCCGGCCGCAAGCGCGGCACGCAGTTCCTGGGCGGTTTTGCCGACCCCCGAAAAGACGATTTTCGACGGCGGAATACCCGCCGCCACAGCCCTGCGCAACTCGCCGATGGAGACGATGTCAGCGCCCGCGCCCAAAGCTGCCAGCGTCGCCAGCACGCCGATATTGCCGTTCGCCTTGACGGCAAAAAAGACATGCGCATCCAGTCCGGCTAGGGCTTCTGTGAAGACCGTATAATGGCGCGTCAGCGTCGCTGTCGAATAACAATAGAACGGGGTCCCGACCGTCTCGGCCAGGGCCTCAAGCGATACGTCCTCGGCGAACAGCCTGCCGTTCCGGTAAGCGAAATGATCCACGTCGTCTCCTTAAAACTGCTCATCCTGCATACGGCCCCGGGGACACGATCAGGATATCTGGCTGTGACCGCCATTATTTTATTGGCCGGTCTGTGACCGTCTTTATTTTATTGGCCGGTCTGTGACCGCCGGGGGCGGTTCATAATACCCGGAAGCGCCGGTCCGGGTTTTACGTTCATAGCCGCCACCGTAAGCGCCGCCAGGCACCGTCACCCGCGTCGCCGGAACGGCCTCAGCTTTTGGGTCCGGATACAACAGCGGATAGGTCGAGTCATCCGGCGTACCCGGCTTTGATTTCACCCCGCACGCCGACAGCCCCGCCACCACGACCGCCATCAGGATCAGAAACGCAATCCGGGACGGCGTCTTTCGCAGATTCGATATACTCATGTTCATCCCGGCATACTCATGTTCATCCCGGCATACTAGTGCGCAACCCTTTCACGGGTCCAGACACATTCACGCGAACCATTCCGCATGCAACCGCCACAAAAGCAAACGGCCGGCGCATTACCGCCGGCCATTGCCGTTTAGTTCTTCGAGTGGGCATGGACCCTGAAGCGAGCCCGCCGCTTGCGCGTATCAGCCCTGGCTCTGCACGGCCTCTTTCGCATCCTCCCACGCGTTACTGAAGGAGTCTGAAAGGTCTTCATAGGCATCCGAGACATTATCCTTCACTTCGTCCCACGTCTCGTCGGAACTGCTTTTCAGATTTTCGTACCAAACGGCCATTTCAGCGCGCTGCGCACGGAGCTCGGCCATGCTTTCCGACGTGGACTGGCGGGCATCGGCACTCATCGCGTCCCATTCATTTTCGATACGGGCTTCGAGTGCGTCGATTTTCGTATCGAGGCTGTCGAGCGCAGTGCCGATTGCCGCAACGGCTTCGTCGCGCTGTTCGGCACCGAAAGTCTTGATTTCCTGCATCAGTTCCACGGTTTCCTGTTTCACGGCATCGAACGATGCGTCGGCATTCTCCGCCAGTGCCGCCGTGGCGGGTGTCAGGCCGAGAACGGCAATCAAAGCCGATGTGCGGATAAGTTTACTGAATTGCATGATGATCTCCCTTGCTTGCAATTAAACGGTCAGGTTGACCATTGGCGGGCCAATGGCGGACCTGCTGAAAATTCGATGGTGTTCAGTTAAAGCGGGACCGGGCCGAGCGGAGCGCATTCCCGAGCGCGCTCTGGGCGCTTTCGACACCGGCCACGATATCGCCCCAGGCGTCGTCTCCTGTGTCTTTCAGTTCTTTCAGCTTCTGGTTCATCTCGTCCTGACGGGCGCGCAATTTATCGACTTCCTCGTGGTAGGTGATCTGCGCATCCGCATCGGCGCGCTCGGCCCTGGCCTTGAGCTTGTCGATTTCGGCGGACCACTCATCAAACTGCGCCTGAAATTTCTGCTCGTATGCTTGCTTCTTCGACATGGCATTATCCTCGCTTGTATCAATTCGTTTCCTGACAATGACGTATTCCTGGATACGCAGGAATCAAATGAATCGCGGGATTTCGCCACTTCCTTAGGCTGACCGGCAGGAATCCGTCATATTTGTTGGCACGCCGGTCGGCGCGCGCAATATCCTTACATTGCCGGACAGGCGTGATACGCGTTTTAAACGTCGCAAAGGGATTACTTGAGCCAGCGCTCCCGCGCAGCGGAAATCTGTGCCAGAACATTGTCCGGCGCGGTACCGCCGAAGCTGGTCCGGCTGGCCACTGAGTTGTCGACGCCGAGCACGGCGAACACTGCCTCGGTGATGTCCGGATGCACCGAACGCATCTCCTCGAGCGACAGTTTCTCAAGCCCGACCGATTTCTGCTCGGCCATTTTGACCAGCGCACCGGTGACGTGATGGGCATCGCGGAACGGCATCGCCAAAGTCCGCACCAGCCAGTCGGCAAGATCGGTCGCCGTCGAAAAGCCCTTGCCGGCGTCGGCCCGCATCCGTTCCTTGTTGAAGCGGGCCCCTTCAATCATGCCGGTCATTGCCGCCAGCGACAGCGCCAGCGTGTCGGCGACCTCGAACGCCGGTTCCTTGTCGTCCTGCATGTCCTTGCCATAGGCCATCGGCAGGCCTTTCATGACGATCATCAGCGCATTCAGCGCGCCGATCACCCGGCCGGCCTTGGCCCGCACCAGTTCGGCAGCATCGGGATTACGTTTCTGCGGCATGATCGAACTGCCGGTGGAATATTCGTCGGCCAGCCTGACGTAGCCGAACTGGTCGGTGCACCACAGCACGATCTCTTCGGCCAGTCTGGACAGATGCACGGCGATGATCGCGCCGGCGGCCATGTATTCCATAGCGAAATCCCGGTCCGATACCGCATCCAGCGAGTTTGCCACCGGCCGATCAAAGCCCAGCGCTTTCGCCGTCTGCTCGCGGTTGATCGGAAACGACGTGCCGGCCAGCGCCGCCGCGCCCAGCGGGCTTTCGTTCATCCGTTTGCGGGCATCGGTGACGCGGGAGCGATCCCGCCCGAACATCTCGACATAGGCCATCAGATGATGACCAAGCGTGACCGGCTGTGCCGTCTGCATATGCGTGAAGCCCGGCATGACGCTGGCGGCATGCGCTTCCGCCTGATCCATCAGGGCCGCCTGCAGGGCTTTCAGATCGCCGTCGAGCTGGTCCAGCGCATCGCGTACCCACAGCTTGAAATCGAGCGCCACCTGATCATTTCTGGAACGGCCGGTGTGCAACCGGCCGGCGGCGTCGCCGATCAGTTCGCGCAGCCGGGATTCAACGTTCATGTGAATGTCTTCCAGTGCCGTCCTGAAGACGAACGTGCCGGCTTCGATCTCGGTCTGGATTTTTCCAAGCCCGTCGATGATTTTATCGGCATCCGGGGCGCTGATAATCCCGCAATCAGCCAGCATCCGGGCATGCGCCTTCGAGCCCGCGATATCCTGCGCCGCCATTTTCTGATCGAAGCCGATTGAGGCATTGATCGCTTCCATGACCGCCGACGGACCGGCGCTGAAGCGCCCGCCCCACATGGCACTGGTCCCGGCCCTTGCATTGCTCGGGGCATTGCGTTTTTTATCGGTCATGGCAATCGGGCCTTTATCATCCTACTTGTTATGCAGCCGCCACCAACGAGGATAGCGCATGTTTCACATCAAGGTTAGTCCGAACAACAGGTTGCTGTCCGGGGCACTGCTGCTTGTCGGCGTGATTTTCCTTATATCTCCGGCCCTTGCAAGCGGTGATCCGGACCGGTGCGCGGTCAACGACGACGCCCTGAAAGCGATTGTCCCGGCCAAGACCCCGATACGGCCTGCGGCCGTCGAATTTTTCAAAGCCGATGGCAGCACCCTGACGCTGGATGATTTCAGGGGCCGCGGCGTGATTCTGAATTTCTGGGCGACGTGGTGCGCGCCCTGTGTCCGCGAGATGCCGGAGCTGGATGCGCTCAATGCCAGCCTCAAAAAAGACGGCATCGACGTGCTGGCCGTCTCTACCGACCGCGCCGGTCACAGTGCGATTGCCGGCTTTTACGAACAGAACGGTATCCGCAATCTGGCCTCGCTGCATGACCCGAAAAGCAGCAGTGCCCGGACGCTTGGCGTGCGCGGCCTGCCGACGACACTGATCATCAACCCGGACGGCTTCGAAGTGGCCCGCATCGTCGGCATCCATCATTACGATACCCCCGAAAGCCATGCCTATTTCCGCCGCTGCATCGGACCGGAGCAGTGATGACGCACCGAATGTACCGCCTCACTGCCCTTGTCATGCTGGCTCTGTTCGTGACGGCAGGCGTCAGCGGCTGTGCCCAGAAACGCTCAACCGCCAACTGGCAGAACCCCGATCTGCCGCAGGAAGCCTGGGGCGATGATATCGGCGAGTGCCGCCGTTTTGCCCGCCGCGAAGTGGAACGCGAAGCCGGCATTCCCGCCGCCGGCCCGGTGACGGACAACCTGCCCGGCATGGGTACCACGTATCAAAATTCCATGAACCGCTTTGAGCTGCAACAGATCCAGCAACGCGCATTTGACGACTGCATGCGCCGGCTCGGCTATAAACCGGTCGTCAAATAATCAGCACCTCATGGAATAGAAACGGTGGCCCGAGGGCCCCGACCAAACAAACAGAAACGGCGGCCCGAAGGCCGCCGTCCTGAAGAACGCTGCTGGCGAAGGGCTGGGAGGCTTAGGCCGCCAGCGGCAGTTCTTGCTGAAGTCTGTTGTCGGGCGCGGCATGGTTCTGGCCGATCACCGTGATGTTGGCCGGGATCGCCGCAATATAAGTGCCGTTGGCCAGTGCCTTGCTGATCGACGGGATCTGGCTGCGCTCGATGCCGATATCGGCAAGCATATGATCGCTGAGCTGATCCAGGGTGCGGGCCGTGCGGATGGCACGATAGCTGGAAGCCAGAGCCGAGCCGATTGCCTTGAAAAATCCGACGATTGCGCGGGCGCGCACAACCCGGGCTTCATCCAGAATAGCCTGGACATCAAGAGCGTGTAAGCCATTGCTGTGCTGGAAAAGCGGCAAGCCTGCCGTGTTCGCTGTTTTGTTTGTCATCGTAACCTGTTCCTTCATTCTGGAAGATCAGGCCGGCGCAGCTCGTTCCGCGTCGCCCTTGTTTCACTGACGCGTGTATACGCCCGAATGCTGCACTGCAAAAAGTGCTGTTTTTGCGTATCAGGCATAACAATTATGCATAGCTAAAGCGTATTTTTACCCATAGCCATGCAAATAGAGATAATCCTTGCGTCCCCTTCCATGGCACCCTAGCTTTTCACCGCTATGACGGATCGACGTGAGCTTGATCGGGATTTGGACCGCCTGTTGCGTGAAAACGGCGCACGGGTCGATATGGTCAGTGCGCGCGAAATTCTGCGCGGCGTCCTGGCCGCACCGGGCAGCAGTGAGCCGCAGTGGCTGACCCTGATTGCCCCGGATGCCAACCCCGAAGTCGTAGCTGCGCTCAACGATCTCAACACCCGGATTCGCGCCTCGCTGATTGATGACGGCCTGACCCGGCGCACGACCGATCCCGAACGCATCCAGAAGCTGCGCCAGGAAATGAAGCGGCGCGATCTCGACGCCTTCATCGTACCCAAGGCCGACGAACATCAGGGCGAGTTCGTGGCCCGCCGTTCTGAACGTCTGCAATGGCTGACCGCGTTCACCGGTTCCGCCGGCTCGGCGGTCGTCATGCTCCGCAAGGCCGCCATCTTCGTCGATGGTCGCTATACCCTGCAGGTCAAAAAACAGGTCTCGGCCAAACTGTTCGAGGCGCACCATGCCGCCGTCACCACGCAGGCGGCATGGCTCGCCGAAAACCTCACCGCCGGCATGCGGGTCGGATTCGATCCCTGGCTGATCACTGACAACGAACGCAATCGTCTGGAGAAAGTCGCAGAAAAGGCCGGGGCCTATCTGGTCGCGCTCGGCGACAATCCGATTGATGCGGCATGGGACGGACAACCGGCGGCACCGATTTCGCCGATGCTGCCGCACCCGGCCCGATATACAGGCGAAACATCCGGGAGAAAACGCCGGCGTCTGCTCGACGCCATGGCAGCGGCCAACCTCGATACCGTGGTGCTGACGGCCCCCGATTCCATCGCCTGGCTGCTCAACATTCGCGGCTCGGACGTGCCCTGCACACCGGTTTCGCTCGGTTTTGCCGTGGTTCACAGCGGCGGCGGCATCGAGTTGTTTACCGATCCCCGGAAAATGAGTCCGGGGCTGGAAGATCATCTCGGCCCGGAAGTGGTCGTCATGGAAAGTGACGCGCTGACGTCGGAACTGGGACATCTCGGCAGCCGCGGCCTCAGGGTCGGTGTCGATCTGACCCAGGCAGCGGCAAAAATCCCGATGACCCTGCGCCTGGCCGGTGCCGAAGTGGTCAGCACGCCGGATCTGATCATGCCGATGAAGGCCGGAAAGAACGCGGCCGAGCGGGACGGCATGCGCAATGCCCATCTCCGCGACGGCATTGCCATGATTCGCTTTCTGGCCTGGCTGGAACGCAGCGCCGGCAAGGGCAAAACCACGGAATGGGACGTCGGACTGAAAATCGACGCGCTCAGGGCAGAGCTTGATCTGCATCGCGGGCCCAGCTTTCAGACCATTGCCGGGTACGGTGCCAATGGTGCCATCGTGCATTACCGGGCCGCAGAAAAAACCAGCGCCACCCTGAAAAAGGGCTCGCTGCTGCTGGTCGACAGCGGCGGACAGTTTCTCGACGGCACCACCGACGTGACCCGTACCATCGCCATCGGCAAGCCAACGGCGGAAATGCGTGATCGCTACACCCGTGTCCTGAAGGGTCATATCCAGCTCGCCGCCGCCCTGTTCCCGGAAGGCACCTCAGGCTCGCAGCTCGATGCCCTGGCGCGCAAGCCGCTCTGGGATGTCGGCCTTGATTACGAGCACGGCACCGGCCACGGCGTCGGCAGTTATCTCGGCGTGCACGAAGGCCCGCAGCGGATTTCCAAGCATCCGAGCACGGTCGCGCTGGAACCCGGCATGGTCGTCTCGAACGAGCCCGGTTACTACAAGACCGGCGGCTACGGCATCCGCATCGAGAACCTCGTCATGGTCAGGACGGTAAAAGCGCAAAAGGGCTGGGAGCGCAAGCTGCTGGGCTTCGACACCCTGACCTGCGCGCCATACGACATCAACCTGATCGAGCCGAAACTGCTGAGTGCGACCGAAATCGACTGGCTGAACACGTATCACGCGTGGGTGCTGAAATCCCTCGAAAAGAACCTCGAAAAACCAGAGCGGGCCTGGCTGCAGAAGGCGACGAAACGGATCAGGGCCGACCGGTAAGCATTTTCGGTAAGCACTTCCGTTGATCACCCGCGGCACTCTTTGAAATCTTCACGAACTGCGTTAAACTGGGGCCCTCTTTTCAGGAGGTGCTGATGGACGATCTTGTGCTTGATCTCTTGCAGTGGCTGAAGGATGCGCCCAAACCCTATACAGAGGTTATGGAGGCGTGGCGCACCTCATGCCCGAGGTTGACGGTCTGGGAAGATGCCATCGACGCCGGTTATCTGGAAAAGCGGCTGATCGGTGCAACCCTGATGGTGGCGATTACCGGGCACGGGCTCCGTCATCTGGCCAGCCGCCGCCCGGCTGCTGCCTGAACGAAAATTCAATCCTCGTCCTGAACGCTTAACAGGTCTAATCCTTCGAGACGGCCCCAAAAGAAAGAATGGGGCCTCCTCAGGATGAGGACAAAATGAACCCTCATGCTGAGGAGGGCGCATAGCGCCCATCTCGAAGCACCGGCTATATAAAGGACTGCAAACCGGAATAGAGGATTTTCAGCGCGAGGATCGTGATGATCGCCTTGAGGCCGATCCGGAAAGCCTTTTCGGGCAGCGCGTTCAGCATGTGCTTGCCGGCCCAGGTACCGACAAAACCGCACACCAGCAAGCCGGTCAGCAGTGGCACATAGGGTCCGAAAGCAAAACCCAGAAATCCGAAGGCGATGATCTTGAAGCCGTGCTGAATGGTCATCATGGTGGCATGCGTCGCCACCACTTCCTGACGCTTGTCCGATGCTGCGGCGGCGAACGGCGCGACCAGCGGCCCGGTCGCACCGACAAACATGGTCGCCAGCGCCCCGAACACGCCGATGCCGAAAAACGCCCTGTTGCCGGGAACAGCCGTCTTCAGCTTCGGTCCCCAGACCGCATACAGCACAAAGACGCCGAGCACCATCTGCAGGATCGCCGTCGGCAGCGTCACCACCAGATTGCCGCCGATGACCGCACCGATGATGGTGCCGATCAGGAACGGCGGCACCACGTGTCTGAGGATCTGCGTCCGCAGCATCATTGCCCGTCCGGCGTTGGAGCCGAGTTGCACAATGCCGTGCAGCGGGATCAGCACCGTCGGCGGCAGCAGCGAGGCCATCGTCGCCATCACCAGCAGACCACCGCCGAGGCCGAGCGATCCGGCGATGAAACTGCCGGCAAACGACACCGCGCACATGATGGCAAAGCCCCAGATATCGACACCGGTGCCGTCGATCAGAAGCGAGATAAATTGATCCAAGATGATCCCCCAGAAGCGTTCAGATCATCTAGCAAACGGTCGGGCAAATGACACGCGGGAAATCTTCCCCTCCTTGAAGGGTGGCACGCAGCGCCGGGTCAGGGGCTGAGCCGCTCAAGCCGCGTTCAGCACCCGCTGCCTCGGCACGGCACGGATATGCCCGCCGGTATCGGTATCGGGCAGCGCCGCGACCACTTCGGCTACATCGAGCAGCATGGCGAGATTGATGCCGGTGCCGATCCCCATGTTCTCGAAGGTGAAGACCAGATCTTCGGTCGCGGTATTGCCGGTCGCACCCGGCGCAAACGGACAGCCGCCAAGCCCGGCGACCGAGGCATCAAACACCCGGACCCCCGCCTCATATGCATACAGCGCGTTGGCAACGCCGAGACCGTAAGTATCGTGACCATGGTAGGCCCAGGCGACGACGTCGCCCGAGAATCTCTCGATGGCCCCCCGACACAATCCGGCGACGTGATCAGGCAGCGCCCGGCCGGTCGTGTCGCAAAGGCCGATCTCGACCGGGTGGCCGAACGCCAGCACCTGTTCGATGGCGCGGTAGACATCGTCCTCGGCAACGCGGCCTTCGAACGGGCAGTCAAACGAGGTCGCGACGTTGACCCGCAGTTTGAAGCCGTCGTGATCGCGTCCGGCCCGGATCACATCGCCAAGCTCGCCAATGGATGCCACGACCGGCCTGCGCACGTTCGATTTATTGTGACTTTCAGAGGCCGAAAAAACATAACCGATATCGGCAACACCGGCGGCCAGCGCATTTTCCGCACCGCGCAGGTTCGGCACCAGCGTCGTCAGGGCAACCCCGGCCGGCACCTTGACATTTTTGTGGACCTCGGCTGTATCGGCCATCTGCGGTACATGCTTCGGGCTGACGAAGGCACCGGCCTCGATCCGGGACAGCCCGGCGGCGGCGAGGCCTTCGATAATGCTGATCTTGGTTTCGGTCGGTATCCACGTCGGGACGACCTGAAATCCGTCACGCGGCGCAACGTCACACAGGGTTACGGGTTGCCTGGTGCTCATATGATTTTCTCCTGTTCCAGTCTGGCGATCTCGGCCTCATCCAGGCCGAGCAGTGTACCAAAAATTTCATGATTGTGCGCCCCGACATCAGGACCGGCCCAGCGCACGCCGCCGGCATTACCCGCATCGCCGTCACCCGGCATCAACGGCACCACACCCGGATGCAGGACCTGGCCGAGCCTCGGGTCATTCACCGTCTGCACCATGCCGCGATCCAGAAACTGCGGATCGGCAGCGACATCGGCCATGTCGTAGATCCGCGTCGACGGAATGTCCGCCTCGGCAATCATCGCCTCCAGTTCCTCCAGTGGAAACCTGCAGGTCCAGCCGGCAATTTCGGCATCCAGCACCGCCATGTGCCGGACCCGGCTCGGGTTGTCCCTGAACCTGGGATCGGCATGCAGATCAGGCCGCTGCATGACGTCGCAAAGCCGGGCAAACAGGGCTTCCGAATTGGCCCCGATCAGAAACCAGCGTCCGTCCCGGGACGGATAGGCGCTCGACGGTGCCGCCGTCGGAATGGTCGAGCCGTGCGGCTGGCGCACCGAACCCATCAAGCCGTACTCCGGCAGACAGCCCTCGAGCATGCTGAGTACGCTTTCCGTCAGCGCCACATCGATGGTCCGGGCCGGACGACCGCGCCCGGCGTTCTTTTCAAACAGTGCGGCCAGCAGACCGATGGCACCATAAAGTCCGGCAATACTGTCACCGATGGAAACCCCGGTACGTACCGGCGGCAGATCACTGATGTCCTTCGGATAGCCGGTCAGATGTCTGAGCCCGCCAACCGCTTCGCCGATGACGCCGAAGGCGGCCCGCTTGTGATAGGGGCCGCTCTGGCCGTAGCCGGATATCTGCACGAGGATGGCTTGCGGATTGACGGCGGCAATGTCATCCGGGCCCAGCCCCCACTTCGCCAACTGTCCGGGCTTGAAGTTTTCGACGACCGCATCGGCGTGCGCGATCATCTTTTTGACAAGCTGCATGCCTTCGGGATTTTTCAGATCAACGGTGACGCAGCGCTTGTTGCGGCCATGCACCGACCACCACACCGACGACGTCTCGCCGTCCGGGATCATGCCCCAGGCGCGGACCGGATCCCCGCGCCCCGGCGGCTCGACTTTAATGACATCGGCACCGAGATCGGCGAGGATACGGGTGCAGAACGGGGCCGCGATAAAGTGGCCAAGTTCCAGAATCCTGAGCCCGGCAAGCGGGCCTTTAATGTCGCTTTCTTCTGGCGCTTTATCCGGCATTGATGGCATCCCGGACATTTGTACCGTCGAGCAGGTTACCGTCGGCATCGCGCACGGGCTGAGCAAAAGGCTTGATACGGTCTGTGCTTATGATTTTGAACATGGTGTTTTCTCCCTCTGAGCAAAATAGTGCAGAGCCCCGATTTCGCAAACCACAGTTTGCAAAAATTCTCCCGGTCATTTGAAAACGGGGCTCATCCGGGTTATTTACCCGTTCTTTACCAACAGGTGCGATGCTGGTGTCATGTATGTGGGTGCATTTCAGCGCAGCAGTGATTCGTAGCCAGAATTCATGGGCTTAAGGGATGTGAACCGTGCTCGGATTATTCAGGAAAAAAAAGCCGGCGAAAGCCTATAGCGGTCCCGCGATTGATCCCGAATGGGTCCGCAATGATCGCGGCAAGTTCAACCGTCTCGCGCATCTCGATACCACGGCTGAAGGCCTGCAGGGTTTGAGCGGTGTTTTCGTTATCTGGCATTCAGGGTTCAAGCCGCAGTGGGTCTATGTCGGTGCCTCGGATGATCTGGCGACCGCCATCTCTGCCGTCGGCAATGACGACAACATATCTTCCTACGAGGTCAACGGCGGGCTGTTCGTGACCTGGTCACCGATCCGCAAGGAAAGACAGGACGGCGTCGTCCGGTTCCTGACCGAAGCCATGCAACCGGTCGTCGATAATCCGGCCGCCAAAGGCATCAAGGACGGCCCGATCAACGTGAAAGTCCCGAAGCGCAAGTAGGGCTGGTGCCACCTCATACTTCGAGACGCTCGCTAATGCTCGCTCCTCAGCATGAGGTCCTGTATCTTCCCCTCAT
>JBBDOA010000114.1:0-19422 GCA_040877275.1 Rhodospirillales bacterium
CATCATCCTTCGAGACGGCCCCACAAGAAAGTATGGGGCCTCCTCAGGATGAGGCGATTACAAAACCCTCATCCTGAGGAGCGAGCGAATGCGAGCATCTCGAAGGATACGGCATTCGCATCCCTGCTACTGCACGTTCTTGGGTTGAGCCTTGCCGAAGTAGCGGAAGAACTCGCTGTCCGGTGACAGCACCATCGTCGTGCCGTCGCCAAACGCATTGTCATAGGCTTCCATGGATCGGTAGAAGTTGAAAAACTCCTCGTCCTTGCCGAACGCGTCACCGAGAATCTGGTTCTTCTTGCCCTCGCCTTCACCGCGCAGGATTTGCGAGGTGCGGTTGGCTTCGGCAAAAATCACCGTCCGCTGACGGTCGGCTTCGGCCTGAATGGTCAGCTTTTGCTCTTCACCCTGAGCGCGAAGCTGGGCCGCCTGGGCGATACGATCCGAGCGCATCCGGTTGTAGACCGACTGCAACGTTGCTTCCGGCAGATCGGTTCGACCGATCCTGAGGTCAACCAGTTCGACGCCGAACCGCGGTGCCTGTGCCTTGAGGATGTTGAAAATTTGGTTCATCACCTCAGCACGTTTCGAAGACAGCATGTCGGCGAGCGACGCCTTGGCGACCTCGGAACGGACTGCCGAATTGACAAGGTTGCCGAAAATCTGACGGAAGTTCGCATCCGTCTGCGCGGTTTTCAGAAATTCCAGCGGATCGACAATTTTATAACGGGCAAAACTGTCGACATTGATCCGCTTCTGATCCGCCAGCAGCACTTCCTGCGGTTGCGGATCAAGATCAAGAATCCGCCTGTCGAAGAACCGGACGTTCTGAATAAACGGCAGCTTGAAGTTCAGTCCCGGGCTTTCTACCACACGGACCGGATTACCCAGTTGCAGGATCAGGGCCTGCTGGGTCTGGTGCACAGCGAAGGCCGATCCCCATGCCGCAAGGGCACCGACGATTACGACAAGGCCGATGATGACGAGTACGGGTTTTTTCATTGCTGCGCCCCTCCGCTCTTGTTCTTGTTGAGTTCATTGAGAGGCAGATACGGCACCACGCCCTGGCCGCCATCGGCACCCTTTTCGATGATGATCATGTTCGAACGGCGCAACACATCCTGCATCCGTTCCAGATACAGGCGTCGGGTGGTGACGGCCTTGTTCGTACTATAGGTCTCGTAAACCGACAGGAAGCGTGCCGCTTCACCTTCGGCTTCCTTGATCACCTGTTCCTTGTAGGCGCGTGCTGCGGCAAGACGCTTTTCAGCTTCACCCTTGGCGCGCGGGACGATGTCGTTCATGTAGGCGTTCGCCTCGTTGACCAGGCGCTCCTGATCCTGCTTGGCCCGCTGCACATCGTTGAAGGCATCGATGACCTCGGTCGGCGGATCAACCTCCTGCATCTTGAATTCGTTAATCAGCACCCCGGCACCGTAATCATCGAGAATTTTCTGCAAGAGAGCCTGGGTCTTTTGATCGACAAGCTGCCGGCCACCGGTCAGTGCCTGCTCAAGCAGGGTCTGACCGATCACTTCGCGCAAGGCGCTTTCGGCGGCAATCTTGATGGTGCCTGCAGGGTCACGGATATTGAACAGATACTGAGCCGCGTCCTTGATCTGCCACTGGACGACGGAATCGATGTCGATGACGTTCTGGTCGCCGGTCAGCATCAGGCTTTCCGTCGGCACATCGCGTGGACTGCGCCCTGTTTCGGGACCAGCGCGGAAACCGATGCTGACCGTGTTCACCTTGGTCACGTTCGGCGTATAGACGGTGCCGATCGGCGACGGGAACCAGTAATTCAGACCGGGCTGGGTCCGTTTGACGTATTGGCCGAACAGCAGCTCGACGCCTTCCTGTTCCGGCTGCACGCGGTAAAAACCGCTGCCGAGCCAGATCGCGACCACGGCCAGGCCGATCAGGATGATCCCCTTGAGGCCGCCACCGCCGCCCGGCATCATGCCACGCACACGTTCCTGCGCCCGGCGCAGCATTTCCTCGACATCAGCGACCTGACCGCCACCGCCGCCCTGACCGCCGGAGCCACCGCCCCACGGGCCTTGACCGCCGCCACCGCCGCCCCACGGGCCACCTTGTTTATTCCACGCCATTTTAAAACCTACCCTTGCTTTCCAGACAACTGACCGGCATCCATTGACGGTGTTCGCCTGCTCTCTTGTATTTTAGCCCGTTCACGTTAACTAAATAGCGAACGAACAATTTGCGTTATAGGACAGTGTCGCCTGACTGACAAACATAGTCAGAAATTTCTCTGACTGATATTGGTTTAATTCTGGAGTTTGCAACCATGCCCGAGATCACGACCAACGATATTCTTGCTGCACTGAAGAATGTCACCGACCCGATCAGCGGCAAAGATCTTGTCAGCGCAGGCATTATTCAGGGTTTACAGACGAAAGACGGCAACGTCGCGTTCGCCATCGAAGTCCCGGCTGAGCGGGGCTCCGAGATGGAACCGCTCCGGAAAATGGCAGAGGACACCGTGTTTGCACTGAAGGGTGTGGTTTCGGCAACCGTCGTGCTGACCGCCGAGCGGCCGGCACAGAAAGCCGATCACAGCGGGCATGCCCATGCCCAGGGTGGCGGTCAGACGAAACCAGGCCAGCCGGTTCCGCCGAAAGCTCAGGGCGACTTGCTGCCGGGCGTCCGATCGATCATCGCCGTCGCCTCAGGCAAGGGCGGCGTCGGCAAGTCGACGACGGCGGTCAACATCGCACTCGGCATCGCCGCCGGAGGCCGCCGTGTCGGCCTGCTGGATGCCGATATCTACGGCCCGTCGATGCCGCGCATGATGGGCATTTCCGGGCGCCCGAACTCGGCTGACGGCAAGACACTCGATCCCATGGAAAACTACGGCATCAAGGTGATGTCGATCGGCTTCATGGTCGATGAGGAAACGCCGATGATCTGGCGCGGCCCGATGGTGCAGTCGGCGCTTGAGCAGATGATGCGCGACGTCAACTGGGGCGAGCTTGATGTGCTGGTCGTCGACATGCCGCCGGGCACCGGTGATGCACAACTGACGATGGCGCAGCGGGTGCCGCTGACCGGTGCGGTGATCGTGTCGACACCGCAGGATATTGCCCTGCTCGATGCCCGCAAGGGTCTCAACATGTTCCGCAAGGTTGATGTGCCGGTGTTCGGTATCGTCGAGAACATGAGTTATTTCCTGTGTCCCGATAACGGCATCCGCTATGATATCTTCGGACATGGCGGGGCCAAACGCGAAGCCGAGCGGCTGGGGGTCGATTTTCTCGGCGAAGTGCCGATTGAAATCGCCATCCGTGAAATGTCCGATGCCGGCACGCCGATTACGGTCGCCGACCCGGAGTGCCAGAGCGCCGTCAATTACCGCGCCATCGCCGAAAAGGTTTGGACGAAAATCGAGGCCTCCATTGGTGGTGAAAGCCGCGCGCCGAAGATCGTCATTCAATAAGCCATGTTCAAGCAACGCTAGGAACGACATGCCTGCCGCCCGAAGTCGCAAATGTTTCATGATCAGGGGGGTGCTGCTCGCAGGGCTGCTTTTGGCGTTCACAGCCCCCGCGTCGGCGGAAACCGTGGTGGCGCTGCCGGGGGCGGAATGTCAGGAAGTGCGGCAAACGCTGGAAACCTTCGTGCCGATTGCACCGGGCTTCCGCCAGCTTGAAATGCCGTTCCCCGATAACGATGAAAAAATCGACGGCACACTCTGCCGCCTCGTTGCCGTCGGCACCGGTGTGCACATCGAAAACGAGCAGATCCGTACACTCAAGGATATGCAGGCCTATGTCCGGGGCGCGCTTGAGGAAAGCGGCTGGCGCGAGACCGAGCAGACGAAGCGCTTTGCCGGCCGCTCCAAACACGGCCGCTTCGTGTTCGCACTGACGCGCAATAATGCGATCTGCGTCACCACCATACAGGTCAGTATGGTGCCGGGGGCCGAGCCGTCACGGGCCGCGCTTGATGACGGTACCGTCTATCTGGGTTCGCTTAAGCCGCACGAGCGCGAATGGTGGGTCGCGGTCGACTGCTTTCATTTTTGAGCAGGCATCGAGACGGCCTCAAAGAAACTTTTTCACCAGATCAACGGTCGAGCGGCGGCCGACAGCCTTGCGATGGCGCTTCAGCCAGTTAAGGGTTGCCGTCCTGCCGCTGTGATTGAGATACGCCAGCACATCCCAGTCCGGCATCAGCTGGCTGTCGGCGCGCAACTCGCTGGTAAAAGGCGTGCCGTCGAGCAGGTGGAAGCGATGCCCGCGCATCCGGTGCGCCAGTCCGTCGGTGACGGCGACACCGCTCGACGCCATACGCCGGGCGATGTCGATCATCTCGATTTCACGGCGCAGCGGCTGGCTGAACATGATGTGATTGACCTTGCCCTGGATTTCGTTGACCCGGGTCGGCAGTTCGTCGCTGCGTTCGGGCGTCAGCCGCACGATCATGGTGTCGGCGGCGCGGCATTTTTCGATCAACGGCAGGATCGGCGGATTGGATGAAAAACCACCGTCCCAGTAAAATCGCTCACCAATCTTCACCGCTTGGCGCAGCGCCGGCAGACAGGCCGACGCCAGAACAGCGTCGATGCTGATCTCGTCGCCGGTGAAAATCCGTCCGCGCCCGGATTGCGCGTCGGTCGCATTGATAAAGAGCGCCATCGGCGCGTGCTTCCTGAGTGCGGCAAAATCAATGTGATCGTTCAGCACAACCCTGAGCGGGTCGATCTCGAGGGGGTTGAATTCATAGGGTGAGAAAACCCGGGTCATGGCCCGAAAAAGCAGGTGCGCGGCGGAAGGCTTGCCTGCCGGGGCCGGAGCCGTATCATTGTGCAGACGCCGCACCATCGGTCTGTAATCGTGGGATCGGCTGACGGCGCGCCAGACCTCTTCCAGCTTGCGCCTAGCCCCCTCGGGACCGTCTTCCATGAAGCCGGCAGCCAGCGCCACCGCGTTGACGGCACCGGCACTGGTGCCGCTGACGCCGTCGATCTGGAACGGGGCGCGCTCAAGCAGACAATCGAGCACGCCCCAGGTAAAGGCCCCGTGCGCACCGCCACCCTGCAGGGCCAGATTGAGGCCGGAACGCAGGGGGCGGTGGCCGGGGAGAACGCTGATGACAGGATCCGGCGTGTTTACCGGATCCATGATATCGATGGTTTCCTTACCGGGTACCTGTCTGGGGGTGGATGCCGGGCTCGGCAACGACGGCGCGAAAACCGTGCACGACGCGCCTGGCGACACCCCGAAAAGCCTGAAACATCGCCTTGAACATTTCGCGGACAGCCTCGGCACGCATGCGCTCGGCGTCACGAACATACCGCTGAATTTCTTCTTCCGACATCTCCACGTAGGTCAGTTCACCAATAATCGGTTTCATCGTCATTTCTCCTGGTTCATTTAATTTCAATATTGCATTGCAACATCGTTGTTGCATTGCAATATAATGAGGTATGCCGATGAGCGGAATCCCCTGCTTGGTCACAACGCCTGTGCGCCGGGCGCACATCTGAAAAGAAACGGTCATGGATATCGCTAACCAAATGATTTTGTTTGCAAAAGTCGTTGAAAGCGGCGGCTTTTCCGCGGCTTCGAGGGAGCTTGGGCTGACGCCGTCGGCGGTCAGCCGGCAAATCGGCAATCTTGAGGACAGATTGGGCGCGCGCCTGCTCAACCGCTCGACCCGTCACGTCACGCTGACCGAGCTCGGCAAGGAGTTCCACGCCCGCTGCAAGGTGATCGCCAGTAATGTTGCGGAAGCCGAGGCGCTGGTCCTTGCCCGGGTCGATCACCCGCAGGGCACCCTGCGGATTTCTGCCACATCTGCCTTCGCCAAGGCGCAATTACTGCCGCTGATGCCGGAATTTCTTGAAAACAACCCCGATCTCAAGGTGTCGCTGGAGCTGACCGACCGCGACATTGACCTGATCGAGGATCAGATCGACGTCGCCATCCGCTTTTCCGAGCAGGTCACCGACACGTCGGTGGTGGCCCGCAAACTGGCCTCGAACCAGCGCATTTTCTGCGCCGCCCCCGGCTACATTGCCGATCACGGTGCGCCGTCGACGCCGGCCGAGCTTGCCCGGCATAACTGCCTGCGCCTGTCGACGGTCGAATCCTTCAACAGCTGGCAGCTTGATGACGGCACGTCGTCGGAGTCACACCGGATCACCGGCAATTTCGAGACAACCAGTTCCGATGCACTGTTTCATGCGACCCTGAGCGGCCTCGGTATCGCCAAGCTGTCGACCTATCTGGCGCACGATGCGCTGAAGGATGGCAGGCTTGTGCGAATCCTGCCGGAATACGCGGAAGATGCGTCGGATATTCTGGCGATCTATCCGAACCGGCGCAACCTGTCGCCGAACGTCCGCGCCTTTGTTGATTATCTGGCCAACCACTTCGGCGCATTGCCGCCGTGGGACCGCTCGATCAGCGCTCCCCGTCCGCCGCTGTATCTCAGGGCCGCCAAAAGTCATTCCTGATCTGATGCGGCCCCGGTCCGGCGTCGCCCTGATCACGCCTGGATGCGGATGTGTATAACCCTGGACCCCGGTCTGCACCGGGGTGACGAAGTTTATTATCGATTGTCATCCCCACTCCACACGTCATCCCGGCCTTGAGCCGGGACCCATTCCCGGATTACGCGATGCCCAACGATGGGTCCCGGGTCGTAACCCTCGCCCACGAAACCTGACGGTTCCGGGCTCGGCTAACGCCCGGGATGACGGGTAAAAAACAGTAGCTAATTGATATTGCAATAAATTTTCGAAACCGGCCCTAAAGTCTGCGCTGCAGTGTCACGAAGCTGAACGCCGGGCCATAGCCTGATAGTCGGGGCTTTTTTCGACAGGCATTTCGACTGATCAGAAACTGTTCATGCTTGCTTGAACTACGGCAGTGCCGTATATTCCCAATTAATGGACATCGTATTCGATCCGAACAAGGATGCCAGCAATAAAGCTGATCACGATGGCATCTCTCTGCAGTTCGGTGCGGATGTCCTCGACGATCCGAATGCTCTGGATATCCCGGACATCAGGTTCGATTACGGCGAAGACCGCTGGATTGCCTACGGACGGGTCGAACTAACCGTTTATGTCTGTGTCTATGTTGAGCATGAAGATCACTACAGGATCATTTCGGTGCGAAAGGCGACACAAGTTGAAGAACAGAGATATTATAATGAACAACGATGAAGCCGTTGCAGATTTGCCGCTGACAAGTGAGGAATTCGCCCGCGCCATGACGGCACGGCTGGCACGCAAGGCACGCAAGGCAGCCAGACTGACGCAGGAAGCATTTTCCAGGACATACGGCATCCCGGTTGCGACACTCCGCGATTGGGAACAGGGCCGTCGTGCGCCGGATGCCGCTGCTGCGTCGTATTTGCGGGCGATAACCAATAATCCGAAATTGATCGCGCAAAGCCTGTATCCGGCGTCAACCTGAACACGCCTGGATGCGGATGTGTAACCCTGGACCCCGGTCTGCACCGGGGTGACGAAGGTTTTTTTTATCGATTGTCATCCCCACTCCACACGTCATCCCGGCCTTGAGCCGGGACCCATTCCCGGATTACGCGATGCCCAACGATGGGTCCCGGGTCGCAACCCTCGCCCCCGAAACCTGACGGTTCCGGGCTCGGCTAACGCCCGGGATTGACGGAGATGGTATTTTTGACACAGAGTTGATGACGAGTATTTACATCCATAATCCTTCGAGACGGCCTGCGGCCTCCTCAGGATGAGGAAAAGAGGTTTCAGCCTCATGCTGAGGAGCGAACGACGTGAGCGTCTCGAAGCATGGGCCCTGAATCAAGTTCAGGGCGACGAGGGGGGTGCGGGTGGCGGTGCGATCCATAAACAGAGTTGATGACGGGCAAAAAAACAGTAGCTAATTGATATTGCAATAAATTTTCGAAGCCGGCCCTAAAGTCTGCGATGCAGTGTCACGAAGCTGAACGCCGGGCCGTCCGGGGTTTCGGGCGGATGGCGTTCGCGCGCGGATTCTTCCCAGAAATCCGGATCGATTTCCGGAAAGGTCGTGTCGCCGTCGATGCGGGCATGAACCTCGGTCAGCTCGATCACGTCGGCGTCCCTGATGATCTCGGCATAAATCTGCCCACCGCCGATAATCATGGCTTTCTCGGCGCCGTCGTCGCGGCAGATTTCCAGCGCGTGTTCGATGCTCGTCACCGTATCGGCACCCTCAAACACCGCATCGCCGTTGCGCGTGATGACGATGTTTTTGCGGCCCGGCAACGGAAACGGCAGGCTTTCCCACGTCTTGCGGCCCATGAGGACCGGATGGCCCATGGTCACTTTCTTGAAGTGTTTGAGGTCGGCGGAGATTTTCCACGGCAGAGCACCGTCCCGACCGATGATGCGGTTTTCCGACATGGCGACGACGAGCACGATCTGCATGGTGTCTCCTTGAAACGCCCCGCCCTTCGAGACGCCCCGGATCAGTTCCGGGGCTCCTCAGGGTGAGGCTAACACGATCACCTCATCCTGAGGAGGCCGTCAGGCCGTCTCGAAGGATAAGAAATTGCATCCGTCAGACCGCAATCGGGGCTTTGATATGTGGATGGGCTTCGTAGCCTTCCAACCGAAAGTCGTCGAATTTAAAGCCGACGATATCGGTGACGGCGGGATTGAGGATCATGCGCGGCAACGCCAGTGGCGTGCGGGTCAGTTGCAGATCAGCCTGGTCGAGATGATTGGCATAAAGGTGCGCATCGCCCAGCGTATGCACGAATGTGCCCGGTTTCAGCCCCGTCACCTGCGCCATCATCATCAGCAAAAGCGCATAGCTGGCGATATTGAACGGCACGCCCAGAAAGACATCGCAGGAGCGCTGGTAAAGCTGGCAGTTGAGCCGGCCGTCCATCACCTGAAACTGGAACATGCAGTGGCACGGCGGCAGCGCCATGTCGTCGATGTCGGCCGGGTTCCAGGCGCTGACCACCATCCGCCTTGAATGGGGGCGCTCCCGGATTTCGCGGATGACCCAGTCGATCTGGTCAATCGTGCGCCCGTCCGGTGTCGCCCACGAGCGCCACTGCCGCCCGTAAACCGGCCCCAGTTCGCCGTTCTCGTCGGCCCACTCGTTCCAGATCGAAACGCCGTTGTCGTTCAGATACCTGATGTTGGTGTCGCCGTTGAGGAACCACAGAAGCTCATGAATAATCGATTTCAGGTGCAGCTTCTTGGTCGTCAGCAGGGGAAAGCCGTCGGCCAGATCAAAGCGCATCTGATAGCCGAACACGGCCTGCGTGCCGGTCCCGGTGCGGTCGCCCCTGAAGGTGCCGGTGTCCCGAATATGGCGGAGAAGATCAAGATACTGCTGCATCCCCGGAATGTAGCGCGAGCGTTCCCGCTAACCAAGCCTCGAAAGCATCTGTCTGTCGCATCCCTTGCAAAAAGGCCCGGAAACGGCGTTTATACGCTCATCTGTCAACCAGTCCCTGGAAGCGAGTTCGCCTTGAGTACCAGTATCCCCATCCAGATCGCCCCCGGCGAGTTGATCGACAAGATCACCATCCTCGAGATCAAGCTTGAGCGTATCGACGACGCGGAAAAGCTGGCCAACGTGCAGCACGAATGGGATGTGCTGACGGCGTCGCTGGCAAGCCACACGCAACCCTCGGATGCGCTGACCGCCCTCACCGGCGAGTTGAAACAGATCAACGAAACCCTGTGGGAGATCGAGGACGATATCCGCGATTGCGAACGCGGCGGCGATTTCGGTCCGGCCTTCATCGCGCTGGCCCGCGCCGTTTACCGGACCAATGATGAGCGCGCCCGTCTCAAGCGTGCAATCAACGATCTGCTGGGTTCCGATCTGGTTGAGGAAAAATCCTACAAGGCTTATTGAACAGAGATCGATGCGGCCATGAAAGGACGCCGATGAGCCGGCTACAGACAATCATCGATGCCCTGTATCAGCGGCGACGTCGCGCTCGCATCAAACGCAACGGCAGCGCAACGGGCGTGCTGTTCGTCTCGGCCGGCGGCCTCGGCGACACCATCCTGCTGTCGCACGTCATGCCGCGCTTTATGAGGCTGGCCGAACCCGGCGAGGCGGTGACGCTGCTGTTACGCACGGACGGTGCGAAAACGGCCTTCATGATGCCGCCGGCGATAACCATACAGACGGTTGATTTCGCCCGCCTGCGTTCGGATCGCCGTTACCGCCAGCAGACCGCCGACGATCTGTACCGGGCCAACTATCGTCTGGTTGTCAGCCTTGATTATCTGCGCCATCCGTTTCTGGACGAGTTTCTGATCCTGGCCTGCGCAGCCGGCATCACGGCCGGGATGATCGCCAGGCCATGGCGCAAGTACACGTCAGCTCTCGCCCACCATCAGAAAAAATTCGACCGCATGTTCGACAGTGGCCCCGCCGTGCAGGACAAGATCCTGCGCTGGCACCGCTTTGCCGACGGGCTGAACGGCGAGACGACCCCGCCGCCAATGGCCCTGGCAGACCCGGAAACGCTGGCCGCCGCCTTCGATGCGCCCAGACCGTTCGTGCTCTGTCAGGCGTTCTCGGCGGTCAAAGCCAAACAGTGCGCGCCGGCGGTGTTCGAACGCGCCCTGGCCCAGCTTCCGGTCGACTGGGAGATCGTCTTTACCGGTGCACCCGGCGAAGACGCGGCCAATCCTGAATACGCCGAATTGCTGAGCCGTCCGGGCGCACGCTACGACGCCAGCCCGTTTGCCGAACTGGTTCCAAAGCTGCGGGCGGCAAAGCTGGCGATCTCCGTCGATACCGCCTTTCTGCATCTGGCGATAGCCACCGGCACGCCGACGCTGGGACTGGCCAGCGCCGCATATATCGGTGAAATCGTGCCCTATGCGCCGGAAACGGTGCCGCCGAACGCGCGCTTCGTCTATCACGACATGCCGTGCCGAAGCTGCCTCGGTGATTGCCGGCTGCCGCCAGAAGATGGCCGTTACCCGTGCATTGCCAGGCTGGACAGCGGCACGGTCGAGACCGCGCTCAGCGAATTGCTGGCGGGCTTGAAGGGGTAACATCAACGCTGTTTATGGATTTGATGGCGAAGTATTGAGCGTCATCCCGGACGCGGGATTCCTCCGAGCACAGCGAGGCAAGGAAGACCAGCGATCCGGGACCCATTCCCGGTTCACGCCATGCCCAACGATGGGTCCCGAATCGTAACCCTCGCCACCGAAACCTGACGGTTCCGGGCTCGGCTAACGTTCGGGATGACGGGGCCAGCTACCCCTTGCGAAATCAGCCCGTTCGGCGCATATTAGCAGTGCTGGTTTTCCAGCTATGGTGATAAACGCTTTTCGGAATAAGCGTAGTGGACCCGGGGGCGGTACCCGGCACCTCCACCAAGTTCTCCCATGCACGTTTGCAGGGGTAAGCTGATGGGGGTGAAACAGGTTCGACACGCGTGGTAAAGGATCAGTTTTCACTCGGCATGGTTCCGCCGATACCGGGCCATTTTCACAAGTGCCAACGATAATCAAGCACTTGCGGTCGCGGCTTAATACGCCTTAGACCACGGGGTTCGGGGGGCACCTGGCAACAGAAGCCCCCCACTTTATTTCATAACCGGGTTTGCTGCGTCCCGACGGATGCGGAAATCTGTCTATTCTGTCTTTAACCACCGGTGCGTAACGTCTACATTAACCACATGATAGATGATGACAGCGATATTCTGCGTTACGACCTTTGGATCGAAGACGCCTTGCGTGGTGTAATCCGCCGCTCCCTGATGACCATCGAGGAACAGGGGCTGCCGGGCGATCACCACTTTTATATAACCTTCCGGACTGACCATGAAGATGTCGGCATCGCCGACTGGCTGCGGGCCGAATACCCGGAAGAAATGACCATTGTCGTGCAACACCAGTTTGATTCCCTCAGCGTCGGCGACGACGGCTTCAACATCAAACTGCGCTTCGGCGGCCGGCCCGAGTTGCTGCAGGTCCCGTTTGACGCCATCACCTCGTTTGCCGATCCGTCCGTCAGCTTCGGGCTGCAGCTCAAATCCGTCGATCTCGATGACGAGGACGAGGAGGACGAACTGTCGCCGGAAGAGCTGGGCATCGACCCGATGGCCAGGCTGAATGACCGGGGACCGGGAACCGATGAGGCCCCCGGCGAAAAGAAAACCGGCGAGGTCATAGCGCTCGACACGTTCAGAAAAAAATAGCGTGGTCACCGCGGCATTAATTGCGGTCCGACCCTTCCCGAGGCCCTTATGATGAGTGAACCATGAGCGACTACGTGCATCACACCATGTTCCCGCTGGGACCCGACGAGACCCCATACCGGAAGCTGACCGACGAATTCGTCAGCGTCACAAAGCTCAACGGCAAGGACGTCATCACGGTCGATCCGAAAGCCATCACGCTTTTGACGTTCGAGGCCTTCAAGGACGTGTCGCACCTGTTGCGTCCGGGCCACCTGCAGCAGCTTCGCAATATCCTCGATGATCCGGAAGCATCGGATAATGATCGCTTTGTTGCTTTTGATCTTTTGAAAAACGCCAACATTGCGGCCGGCGGCATCCTGCCGATGTGTCAGGATACCGGCACCGCCATCATCATGGGCAAGAAGGGCCAGCAGATCTGGACCGGCGGCGGCGACGAGGCGGCAATTTCGGAAGGCGTGCTGAAGACCTATATGGAGACCAATCTCCGCTATTCGCAGGTCTCGCCGTCGGACATGTTCGCCGAGGTGAACACCGGCAACAACCTGCCGGCCCAGATCGATCTGTATGCCGACGAGGGCGATGCCTACAAATTCCTGTTTATCGCCAAGGGTGGCGGCTCGGCCAACAAGACGTTCCTGTATCAGGAAACCAAGGCGCTGTTGAACGAGAAGCGGCTGAGCGAATTTGTCGACGAGAAAATCCGCACGCTCGGCACCGCCGCCTGCCCGCCCTATCACCTGTCGATTGTTATCGGCGGCACGTCGGCCGAGCTGACCCTGAAGACCGTCAAGCTGGGCTCATGCCGCTATCTGGATGGGCTGCCGACGCACGGCGGCTCGAACGGTCAGGCCTATCGCGACATCGACTGGGAAGAACGGATACTCAAGATGACCCAGTCCATGGGCATCGGCGCACAGTTCGGCGGCAAGTACTTCTGCCACGACGTCCGCGTCATCCGCCTGCCCCGCCACGGTGCCAGTTGCCCGGTCGGCATCGGCGTGTCGTGCTCGGCCGACCGGCAGATGAAGGGCAAGATCACAAGGGACGGCGTGTTCCTTGAGCAGCTAGAGCACAACCCGGCCAAGTACCTGCCGGACATCTCCACCGAGACGCTCGGCGGCGACGTCGTCGAGATCGACCTCGGACGACCGATGGTCGAGGTGCTGGCCGAACTCACGAAGCACCCGGTCAAAACCCGCGTCTCGCTGACCGGCACCCTGATCGTGGCCCGCGACATCGCGCATGCCAAGCTCAAGGAACGGCTCGATGCCGGCGAAGACCTGCCGCAGTATTTCAAGGATCACCCGGTCTATTACGCCGGTCCGGCAAAAACCCCTGAAGGCTATGCGTCGGGATCGTTCGGGCCGACCACGGCCGGGCGGATGGACAGCTATGTCGATCAGTTCCAGGCGGCCGGCGGCTCGATGATCATGCTGGCCAAGGGCAACCGCTCGAAGGCCGTAACCGATGCCTGCAAGACGCACGGCGGGTTTTATCTGGGCTCTATCGGCGGCCCGGCGGCAAGACTGGCGCAGGACTGCATCACCAAGGTCGAGTTGCTGGAATACCCGGAGCTCGGCATGGAAGCGATCTGGAAAATCGAAATCCGGAACTTCCCGGCGTTTATCGTCGTCGACGACAAGGGCAACGACTTCTTTGCCGAGTTCAAAAAGCCGGTGCCGGCCTGAGCCGCATCGTCATCCAAGGTGACGGGGCAAACTTTAACAGTTGTCATTCCGGCGAAGGCCGGAATCCAGGGCGGCTGGCACGACCTGCCACACCTGGACGCGAACGTATAACACTGGACCCCGGTCTGCACCGGGGTGACGAAGATGGTCTAGTTGATGACCGTCATTCCGGCGCACGCCGGAATCCAGGGCGGCTGGCACGACCTGAGCCGCACCGGCACCCCCTATCGTCTTCCCCGCTTTCGCGGGAATGACGGCTTTCGGGCATCACGAAGAACTGATCCCAACTGCGACATTTTGCGACAAAGTTCCGCTCGCCGTTGGTATTGATATGCATTAATATCCGCTTTGATTGGTTGTTAGCCTCCTCTGCCGGGTTATCGCTCATCCATGAAAATACTCTCGACGCGACGCATTATGCTCATCGCGCTGCTGATTGCGGTCAGCGGCGGCGGTTATTACGCCTATTCGACAGACCTGTTTGCGACAAAGCCGGTCACCAGGTCCGACAGCCTGCCGACACCGGTTCTGGTCACCCGAGCAACGGCAAAAACCGTCCCGATGATCATTCGCACCATCGGCACCGCACAAGCCCGCGCCACGGTTTCCGTCCGCTCCAGGGTTGACGGGCAGATCATGGAAACCGCCTTCACCGAAGGGCAGATGATCAGCAAGGGCGAACCGCTGTTTCGCATCGACCCGCGCCCGTTTCAGGCCAGGCTACGTGAAGCCGAAGCCAATCTGGCCAGAGACCAGGCATCCCTCGACAAGGCAAAATCGGATTTTGAGCGCTATCAGTCACTGAGCGACAAGGGTTTCTCGTCGCAGCAGAAATACGAGGAATCCCGGGCTGCCATGAATGGCTTCTCGGCGATCCTTCGCGCCGATCAGGCCGCCGTCGATCTGGCCCGACTTGATCTGGAATTCGCCACCATCCGCGCACCGATCACCGGGCGCACCGGCAGCGTGCTGGTCAACGCCGGCAATCTGGTCGAAGCCAACGCCACCCAGCCGCTGGTCGTGATCAATGAAACCGACCCTATCCTGGCCGCATTCTCGGTGCCGGAACGGCATCTGGTGGAAATCCAGCAACGCATTGCCGAAGGCCGGCTGGCCGTTGAAGCAACCATTCCCGACAGCAAACTGGCACCGATCCGCGGTCAGGTGGTGTTCATCAACAACGCCGTCGATACCCAGACCGGCACGATCCAGCTCAAGGCTTCCTTCGATAATCCGGACGGTCATCTGACCCCCGGCCAGTTTGTTCGTGTCGTCATCGAAATGGATTCCATCAAGGATGCCGTGGTGGTGCCGGAGCGCACCCTGCAGGTCAGCCAGAAAGGCTCGTATCTGTTTATCGTCAAGGACGATATGACGGTCGAACCAATGGCCGTGACACCCGGACCGACGGTTGACGGCTTTACCGTGGTCGAAGATCTGGCGGTCGGCGATCTGGTCGTGACAGACGGTCAGTTGCGCCTGTTCAAGGGTGCCAGGGTGAGCTTCAAGGACGACGGAACAAAGAACGCCGGAAAGGCCGCTGCCAAATCCGACGACGCCGATAAAGACGGTGCGCTCACCGCAAGCGCCGATAATGCGGAGACAAAGGGCCAGAAGAAAGCAACGGAATAACCATGAACATCTGTGAGGTGTGCATACGCCGGCCGGTCATGACGACCCTTGTCATGCTCGGCATGGTTCTTTTCGGTCTTGTCTCCTATCGCTCCCTGCCCGTCAGCGAGCTACCGAACGTCGATTACCCGACCGTCGAAGTGACAGCCAATCTGCCCGGTGCCAATGCCGAAACCATGGCTGCCGCCGTGGCGACGACGCTGGAAAACCAGTTCTCGCGCATCGCCGGGGTCCGCAACATGACGTCGATCAGCGCGTCGGGCTCCAGCCGTATCACCCTCGAATTCGAGCTTGGCCGGGACATCGATGCCGCCGCGCTTGACGTGCAGTCGGCGATCTCGTCAGCCCTGCGCTCGCTGCCCGACGACATGACCGACCCGCCATCGTTTCGCAAGATCAACCCGGCCGATTTTGCGGTCTTCTACATCGGCCTCAACTCCGACACCCTGCCGGTCTCGACCGTTAACGAGTTCGGCGAGAACATGCTGGCACAGCGACTGTCGATGATCACCGGCGTGGCCCAGATCCAGATCTGGGGACAACAGAAATATGCGGTCCGCATCCAGGTCGATCCGGATGCGCTGGCGACCCGCAATATCGCCATTGGTGATATTGAAGAGGCGGTCAAGGGCGGCAACTCGAACCAGCCGACCGGCTCGCTGAACGGTCCCAGCCGGGCCATCGCCGTCAAGACCACCGGCCAGATGAGTGACGCCGCCGCCTACAATCAGTTAATCGTCGCCTATCGCAACGGCGCCCCGGTGCGCATCAAGGAAATCGGCACCGCCATCGACAGCGTCGAGTCGACACGTCTCGCCACCTTCTTCGGTGAACGGCAGGGTATCATGCTGGCCGTCTATCGCCAGCCCGGCTCCAACACCGTCGAAATCGTCGAGGAAATCAACAGAATGCTGCCGGTGTTCCGCCAGCAACTGCCGGAATCGATCAATCTTGACGTCATGTACGACCGCGCCCATTCGATCAAGGAATCGATCATCGACGTGCAGTTTACGCTGATGCTGGCCGCCGCCCTGGTGGTTCTGGTGATTTTCCTGTTCCTGCGCAATCTTACGGCAACGCTGATCGCCAGTGTCGCCCTGCCGATTTCCATCATTGGCACGTTTTCGGTGATGTACGTGATGGGCTTCAGCCTGAATAACCTGAGCCTGATGGCGTTGACGCTCAGTGTCGGCTTCGTCGTCGATGATGCCATTGTCATGCTTGAAAACATCATGCGCCACAAGGAAAAGGGCCTGTCGGCGATGCAGGCAGCGCTCAGGGGGTCGCGCGAAATCAGCTTCACCATCCTGTCGATGACCATCTCGCTGGTCGCCGTATTCATCCCGGTGATTTTCATGGGCGGCATGATCGGCAGACTTCTCTATGAATTTGCCATGACCATCAGCGTCACCGTCATCGTGTCGGGTATCGTCTCGCTGATGCTGACGCCGATGATGTGCAGCCGCTGGATTGCCGACACCCACGGTGCCAAACAGGGCCGCATGATGGCGGCGTCAGAACGGGCCTTCGACGCCATGCTGGCGGGCTATGACAGCATATTGAAATGGTGCCTTGGCCACCGCCGCAGTGTGATGGCCGTATTCCTGGCCACACTTGGTGGTACGTGGTTTCTGTACTCTGTCATCCAGAAGGACTTTCTACCGGCCGAAGATACCGGACGTCTGATTATCTATACCGAAGGCGGCGAGGACGTTTCGTTCGAGGCGATGTCACGCTATCAGAAAGAGATCGCACGGATCGTTTCCGATGATCCGAACGTTGATGCCTCGATGTCCAGGGTCGGTGCTGCGGGCAGCCGCGTCACCAACAACGCCGGCCTGATCTTCCTCAGGCTGAAGCCCCGCAGCGACCGTCCCGACAGCGATGTCAACGTCGTCGTGCAGAAATTGCGCAAAAAGCTGAATACCGTCCCCGGCATCAAATCGTTCGTCCGCAATCCGCCGGCCATTCGCGTCGGCGGTCGGCTGTCGAACGCGCAGTATCAGTACACCCTGCAGGACATCGATCTGGAATCCCTCTACAAGTGGGCTGAAATTCTGACCGATGAAATGTCAAAACTGCCCGGATTTCAGGATGTTACCACCGATCTGAAAATCCGCAGCCCGTCGCTGGTCGTCAATATCGACCAGGACCGGGCCGGTGCCATCGGCATCAAGTCGGAACAAATCGAAGCGGTGCTGGCCAGTGCCTTCGGCTCGCGCAAGGTGTCGACGATCTATACCGCGTCGAACCAGTACGGGGTCTATCTGGAGGTTGCGCCTGAGTTCCAGCAGGATCCGGATGCGCTGTCGAAACTGTATATCCGCGCCGCCAGCGGTGTTCTGGTGCCGCTGAATGCGGTCACCACCATTCAGCCGAGCGTATCGCCGCTGACCGTCAGCCATCAGGGTCAGATTCCGGCGGTGACGATTTCCTTCAATCTGGCGCCGGATGTCTCCCTCGGCACGGCAATTGACCGGATGCACGAGCTTGAGCGGGAAATTCAGATCCCTGCAACCCTGACCACCAGCTTCCAGGGCACGGCACAGGTCTTCCAGCAGTCGATGGCCGGCATCGGCCTGCTGCTGGCGCTGGCCATTATCGTCGTCTACATCGTGCTTGGCATTCTTTACGAGAGCTTCATTCACCCGCTGACGATCCTCTCGGGCCTGCCGGCTGCCGGCGTCGGCGCCCTGCTGGCGCTGATGGCTTTCGATATGCCGCTGACCCTGTACGGCTTTGTCGGCATCATCATGCTGATCGGTATCGTCAAGAAGAATGCCATCATGATGATCGACTTTGCCCTGCATGCGCAACGCGAAGAGGGCATGCCGCCGGAACAGGCGATCTACACCGCCTGCCTGACCCGTTTCCGACCGATCATGATGACGACCATGGCCGCCCTGATGGGCAGCCTGCCGATTGCCATCGGCTTCGGGCAGGGTGGCGAGGCGCGGGCACCGCTGGGGCTGACGGTCGTCGGCGGCCTGCTGTTCTCGCAGATCATCACGCTGTTCCTGACACCGGTCATTTATCTGTATCTCGACCGTCTGTTCCCGACCAGAAGCAAGGCGGCTGATAGCGCCCAGCCCGCCGCCGCCGAGTAAGCACAGTCATCTTCATCGGCTGCGGGCGCATCTTCGGTTTGCCCTTCGCCACACGACCCTGTTAAGTTTTGCCACCCGACCGGGGTGACGCAAAAAGGCCTGGCATGACGTTTCCATATCAATCGCGACTGACACAGCTCCGATGTCCCTGCTGACGATCTTCGCCGTAGCCTTCGGGCTCGCTGCCGATGCGTTTGCCGCTTCGATCTCGCGCGGCTGCCTGATCCGTGAACGGGTCGGCATGTATGCCTTGCTGATCGCGCTGCTGTTCGGCGGCTTTCAGGCGTTGATGCCCTTTATCGGCTGGCAGGCCGGGGCTCCGGCGCAAGCGTTCATTCAGGCGTGGGATCACTGGGTCGCATTCGGTATTCTGTCCGCCATCGGTGCCAAGACGATCCACGAAGGCCTTAGCGACACCGACGATGAAAACGATCCGGCCGAAACCAGCCAGACGAGCCGGCAACTGACGCTGCTGGCGCTTGTCATCACCGCGTTCGCCACCAGCATCGACGCCCTTGCCGCCGGGTTCGGGTTTTCGCTGGTCAGCGATGATCTGTGGCTGATGATCGGCGTCACCGGTGCCGTCACCTTCGTGCTTTCGTGGATCGGCGTGCATCTGGGCTGCCGTGTCAGCGCCCACGTCGGGCAACGGATGGAGGTGATCGGCGGCGGCGTCTTGATATTGATCGGTGCCAATATTCTCTATCAGCACCTTTCAGTATGAGGAAAAAATCATGACTTTAAACGTCATCAACTCTGTTTATAGATGGCACCGTCACCCCGGTGCAGACCGGGGTCCA
>JBBDOA010000115.1:0-19201 GCA_040877275.1 Rhodospirillales bacterium
AACCAGCTGGTCGACAAGACGAAGAACTGATTTCAGTTCAGCCCTATCCTTCGAGACGCCCCGGACGATGTCCGGGGCTCCTCAGGATGAGGCGAAATGAATAGCCCCCTCATCCTGAGGAGCGCGCAGCGCGTCTCGAAGGGTGAGGGGATGTTCTGGCTAAAACCCCACAACCGCCTTTTTTCTTGCCTTTTCGGGCGTTAAGCTTATGGAAACCGAATAGTGAGACAGTCCGGGAGCGGAACTATACCGGTTTCGGACGATTGAGAGGCGTGCCATGGCTGAGGCCACTGAAAAAGACCGCGTTATCATCTTCGATACCACGCTCCGCGACGGCGAGCAGTCGCCCGGCTGCTCGATGAACCTGGAAGAAAAGCTGCGCATTGCCGAAGTGCTGGCCGGGATGGGCGTCGATGTCATCGAAGCCGGGTTCCCGATCGCGTCAGAAGGTGATTTCGAGGCGGTCCACGAAATTGCCAAATCCATCAAAGGCCCGGTCATCTGCGGTTTGTCCCGCGCCACCCGGGGCGATATCGACCGCGCCGCCGAAGCCCTGAAGCCGGCCGAGCGCAAGCGCATCCACACCTTTCTGTCGACCTCGCCGCTGCACATGAAATACAAGCTGCAGATGGAGCCGGATGCCGTCCATGACGCCGTCGTCGCCTCCATCAGGCACGCCCGCAATTTTACCGATGATGTCGAATGGTCGCCCGAGGACGGCTCAAGGACCGAACACGATTTCCTGTGCCGCTGTGTCGAAAGCGCGATTGCGGCGGGTGCCGGCACCATCAATATTCCCGATACTGTCGGCTATGCCGTGCCCGATGAGTTCGCAGCCCTGATCACGATGCTGATGAACCGCGTGCCGAATATCGACAAGGCGATCATTTCCGTCCATTGCCACAATGACCTGGGCTTAGGCGTCGCCAATTCGCTGGCCGCCGTCAACGCCGGTGCCCGACAGGTCGAATGCACCATCAACGGTATCGGCGAGCGGGCCGGCAACGCGGCGATGGAAGAAATTGTCATGGCGCTCCGGACCCGGTCCGACGCCATGCCCTATTACACCGGCATCACCACCGAGCACATCATGAAGGCGTCCCGGCTTTTATCGTCGATCACCGGCTTCGCGGTGCAGCCGAACAAGGCCATCGTCGGCGCCAACGCCTTTGCCCACGAAAGCGGTATTCATCAGGACGGCGTGCTGAAAAACGCCGAAACGTACGAGATCATGACACCGGAATCGGTCGGCCTGACCAAGTCGAATATCGTCATGGGCAAGCATTCCGGTCGCCATGCGTTCAAGGACAAGGTCAGGGATCTGGGCTACGATCTCGGCGACAATGCCCTGCAGACGGCGTTCAAGCGCTTCAAGGATCTGGCTGATCTGAAGAAGGAAATCTTCGACGAGGATATCATCGCGCTGATCGACGATCAGGGGGCCGGGGCCAGCGAAACCATCAGACTGGTCTCGCTCGAGGTCAACTGCGGCACCGTTCACAATCCGCCGAAAGCGGCGATGACGCTGAATATCGAAGGCCAGGAAAAGTCCTGTGATGCAACCGGCGACGGGCCTGTCGATGCCGCCTTCAACTGCATCAAGACGCTGTATCCGCATGATGTCCGCCTGCAGTTGTATCAGGTGCATGCCGTGACCCAGGGCACAGACGCCCAGGCCGAGGTTTCGGTCCGTCTTGAAGAGAACGGTCGCACGGTCAATGGTATGGCGGCGGATACGGATACCCTGGTTGCCAGTTGCCGGGCCTATATCATGGCTTTGAACAAACTGCTGTTAAAACGTCAAAAAACCGCACCGGAGGCGCTTTCTGCCTAGCAATTCCGGTTCCGCCTTTCTATAAGTGCGGGGGGGCGGGTGTCGTTGAACCACAAGGCTGTATTGGATTTTTAAGCCTATGCTTTCGAGACTTTTCGGATTTCTCTCCGCCGACATGGCGATTGATCTGGGGACCGCGAATACGCTGGTCTATGTAAAGGGCCGGGGGATCGTTCTGAACGAGCCTTCCGTGGTCGCCATTGCCGAGGTCAAGGGCAAGAAACACGTGCTTGCCGTCGGCGAGGAAGCCAAGCAGATGCTGGGCCGCACGCCCGGCAACATCCGCGCTATCCGCCCGCTCCGCGACGGGGTCATCGCCGACTTCGAAGTCGCCGAGGAAATGATCAAGTATTTCATCCGCAAGGTTCACAACCGGCGCACCTTCGCCAGCCCGCTGGTTGTCGTCTGCGTGCCGTCGGGATCGACCGCGGTCGAACGCCGCGCCATTCAGGAAAGTGCCGAAAGTGCCGGTGCCCGCAAGGTCTTTCTGATCGAGGAGCCGATGGCCGCCGCCATAGGTGCCGGACTGCCCGTGACCGAACCGACCGGCTCGATGGTTGTCGACATCGGCGGCGGCACGACGGAAGTTGCGGTGCTGTCGCTGGGCGGTATCGTCTATTCCAGATCGGTCCGCGTCGGTGGCGACAAGATGGACGAGGCGATCATCGCCTACATCCGCCGCAATCATAACCTTCTGGTCGGTGAAGGCTCTGCCGCCCGCATCAAAGAAGAAATCGGTTCCGCCTGCCCGCCCGACGACGGCGACGGGCGAACCATGGAAATCAAGGGCCGCGATCTGATGAACGGGGTGCCGAAGGAACTGATTATCTCCGAGCGGCAGATCGCCGAAAGTCTGGCCGAGCCGGTCGGTGCGATTATTGAGGCGGTCAAGGTCGCGCTCGAACACACGGCGCCTGAACTGGCCGCCGACATCGTCGACAAGGGTATTGTGCTGACCGGTGGCGGTGCCCTGCTCGGCAACATTGATTTTGTTCTCAGGCATTCGACCGGCCTGCCGGTGTCGATTGCCGACGATCCCTTGAGCTGCGTCGTGCTGGGAACCGGCCGTGCGCTCGAAGAGATGAAGCGTCTGAAGGACGTATTGACGACCATGTACTGATCCGGGCCGGCCTTTTCCGGTCTTGTCATGAGTTGGTCGTGTTATGGGTTTTTATGTTGTGGCCGGATGAGCTTCGCGGTTCGGCTGCAGGACCTGGGCATTAACGCGAAGACTGGGTGATCTGGTTTGAACGATCGCGAACGCTCGATCAGTCGTATCGCCGCGCCGATCAGGACCTTTGCACAGCGGTTTGCTTACATCGGCCTGATTGTTACCGCGGCGGCGCTTGTGCTTGTCGGAAAAATGGAACCGGCAGCCTACGAACGTGCGCGGGCCCAGGTCACTGATGCGGTCGCGCCTATACTGGACGTCGTATCCAGGCCGGTCGAAGTCGTCCAGGACATGATCGGCGAAGGCAGAACCCTGCTGGACCTGCGCGAGGAAAATGCCCGGCTCCGCGCCAGTCATGATCGACTGATGCAGTGGCAGTCCATCGCCCGCAAGCTGGAAACAGAAAACAAGGCGCTTCGGGAATTGCTGAAATTTGACGTGGCGCCGGAAACGGAGAGCGTATCGGCACGGGTCATCGGTGATTCCGGCGGTGCCTTTGCGCGCACTATGATTCTTAATGCCGGAACCCGGGCCGGGGTCAGCAAGGGGCAGGCGGTAATCACCGGTGCCGGGCTGGTCGGGCGCATTCAGGAAGTGGGCCTGCGCTCGTCGCGTCTTTTATTGCTGGCCGACCTCAACTCGCGCATTCCGGTGGTCATTGAAAGCTCGCGCGTCAGGGGCGTCGTCGCCGGCACCAACGGTGAAACGCTGCGCCTGGTGCATCTGCCGCCCGATGTGGTGGCCGCACCCGGTGACCGTCTGGTGACGTCCGGTCATGGCGGGGCGCTGCCGCCCGGTCTGCCGGTCGGTATTGTTTCCGTTGTGAGCGATGCGGGCGTCGAGGTTGAACCGTTCGTTGATCCTTCCCGGCTTGAAATTGTACAGGTTCTGGATTTCGGCCTCGACGGGATCATCGAGTTCAAGTCGTCGCGAAGCAGCGGAAAGACCAAATAGGATGCGCCGATGAAACCATCCTTCTGGCATCGGGTGGATCGTTTTGCGCGGGACCTGACACCGTTTGCCCTGACGTTCCTTTTGCTGGTGATCAATGCCATCCCGTTTCATATTCCGGGTTTCGCACAGGTGGTGCCGCTGCTGTCGCTGATCGGAATTTATTTCTGGGCAGTGTACAGACCGGACCTGATGCCGGCAGCGGCGGTGTTCCTGATCGGCATTCTGCACGATTTCATTACCGGCCTGCCGCTCGGTGTCAGTGCTCTGGTGTTTCTGGCCGTCCAGGGTGTGGCGATTGCCCAACGGTCGTTTTTTTCCGGCAAATCCTTCGTCATCGTGTGGTTCGGTTTCATCATCGTTGCCGCAGGTGCCCTGTTGTTGGAGTGGCTGATCCTGTCCTTGCTGTCGGGCCAGTTTATCCAGCCGCATTCCGCGTTCTATCAGTTCGGCCTGACGGTCGCGTTGTTCCCGGTGCTGTCCTGGTTGTTTACCCGCTGGCAGCAAGCGTTCCTGCAGGTGGACTGACATGAACAGGGATCCGGATCGTCAGAAAATATTTACCCGCCGTGCCGCGATGCTGGCTGGTGGCAAGGCGTTGTTGCTGACGATACTGGCCGGACGATTGTATTATCTGCAGGTTGTCGAAGCGGACCGCTATGCCACTCTGGCCGACGAAAACCGTATCAACATCCGGCTGCTGCCGCCGCCCCGTGGGCGTATCATCGACCGTTTCGGTGTGCCGCTGGCGGAAAACCAGCAGAACTATCGCCTGCAACTGGTCCCCGAAGACGTCAAGGGCAGTGATATTGACGAGGTGCTTTCACATGTCCAGAAGATCGTCACGCTGGGCGACAACGACAAACGGCGGATCATTCGTGAAGTGCGGCGCAACCGGGCTTTCGTGCCGGTTACCCTCAAGGAAAACCTGAGCTGGACGGAAGTCGCCCGGATCGAGATCAATGCCCCCGATCTGCCCGGACTGATGATCGATGTCGGGCGCAGCCGCAGCTATCCCTTCGGACCGCAGGCGGCGCATGTGCTGGGGTATGTCGCGGCTGTTTCGGAAAAGGACAACGATGACGATCCGCTGCTGAAATTACCGGGGTTTCGCGTCGGCCGGGCCGGCATCGAACGGGTCCACGATCTGGAACTGCGCGGCACCGGCGGCAGCTCCGAGGTCGAGGTGAACGCCTTTGGCCGGATGATCCGCGAGCTGTCAAGGCGCGAAGGACAGCCCGGCGCGGAAGTGATGTTGACGCTGGACATGGGTTTGCAGGAATTCATTGCCAGGCGTCTCGGCGAGGAAAGCGCCTCGGTCGTGGTCCTTGATGTCAGGACCGGCGGCGTGCTGGCGATGGTATCCAACCCGAGCTACGATTCCAACGATTTCAACCGCGGCCTCAGTACCGCAGAATGGCAGGCGCTGGTGAATAACGAACGCTCGCCGCTGATCAATAAATCGATAGCCGGCGTGTATCCGCCGGGCTCGATCTTCAAGATGGTGGTTTTGCTGGCGGCTCTTGAAAAAGGCGTGATCACACCGGAACAAAAAGTTCATTGTTCGGGTGAATATGAACTGGGAGACGCCAAGTTTCATTGCTGGAAAAAGCATGGTCACGGATTTGTCGACGCCACCGAGGCAATCACCGAAAGTTGCGATGTGTATTTTTATGAGATCGCCAAGCGAACCGGCATCGAACGGATTGCGGCGATGGCCCGTAAATTCGGGCTGGATTCGGTAACCGGTATCGATCTGCCGGGTGAACAGGGCGGTCTGGTACCGACGCGGGGCTGGAAACGCGCGACCCGCGACGAACCCTGGCACCAGGGGGAAACGGTTATTGCCGGGATCGGTCAGGGTTTCGTGCTGACGACACCGCTGCAGATGGCGCTGATGACGGCCAGGATCGCCAACGGCGGACGGGCCATCGTGCCGCACCTGACCCGCGCTATCGGTGGTCAGGCGGAAGAAATAAAGGATGCCGGAGAAAATCCGTCGATGAACATTTCGCCGACCCATCTCGAAATTATCAATCGGGCCATGGACCGGGTCGTCAATCATCCGACCGGTACGGCGAGAAGGGCAGCGACTGGAATTCATGAATTCCCGATGGCCGGAAAAACCGGCACGGTGCAGGTCCGCCGCATAACCAAGATTGAGCGCGAACAGGGTGTGCGCAAGAACGAAGACCTGCCGTGGCGGTTTCGGGATCATGCCCTGTTTGTCGGCTATGCGCCGGTTGAAAACCCCCGTTATGCGGTTTCGGTCGTTGTCGAACACGGTGGCGGCGGTTCCACGACGGCAGCCCCGATTGCCCGTGACGTACTGGTCGAGGCATACCGGCGTCAGTCGTTGGGACCTGGTGTACCGGTTGCCGGGGTTCGGGCTCCGCATCAACCTGGATCAGGAGACGCCGCTGAAAAGCCGGCCGACCGGCCGGCGCAGATTGTCACACAGGATGGGGATCGCGATACATGATGCGTTCCAGACTCTCCACGCCTGAACTGACCATTGGCCGCAAGCTGATCTCGATCAACTGGCTTTTGGTATTGTTGATCACGGCCGTCGCGGCGGTCGGCTTTGCCATGCTGTATTCGGCTGCCGACGGCAACATGCGACCATGGGCGGAACGGCAGATCTTGCGCTACTGTGTTGCGCTGGTGGTGATGGTGATCGTCGCCACCATCAATATCCGGTTATGGCTGCGCTATGCGTACGTCCTGTATTTTCTGGCCCTGGGACTGCTGTTTGCTGTTGAAATCGCCGGTTTTGTCGGGATGGGTGCACAACGCTGGATTTCACTGGGCTTCATCAACATCCAGCCCTCGGAACTGATGAAGATATTTCTGGTCCTGGCCCTGGCCCGATACTTCAACGCCTCAGCGATTGAGGATATTGGCAGACTCTCAAGTCTGATCGTGCCGATCGGGTTGATTGTTGCGCCGAGCATACTGATTCTGCGCCAGCCCGATCTCGGTACGGCAATCATGGTGATGATGAGCGGCGCTGCGGTGATGTTTCTGGCCGGGGTCCGGCTCTGGAAATTTGCCCTGATCGGCGTTTCGGCGCTGGCGGCGGCCCCGGTCGCCTGGCAATTCCTGCATGAATACCAGAAGAAACGGGTGCTGACCTTTCTTAATCCTGAAACCGATCCGCTGGGTGCCGGATATCATATTATCCAGTCGAAAATTGCGCTTGGTTCCGGCGGCATGACGGGCAAGGGCTTCATGCTCGGTCCGCAGAGCCATCTGCACTTTCTGCCGGAAATGCAGACCGATTTCATTTTTACCATGCTGGCTGAGGAAATGGGTCTGGTCGGGGGGCTGGCGTTGATCGTGCTGTATACGCTGATCATCACTTACGGCTTCATCATTTCGGTGAAGGCCCGCAACCAGTTTGGACGGCTGGTCGCGGGTGGCATCACGACCACGTTCTTCCTGTATGTGTTTATCAACATCGCCATGGTCACCGGCCTGATCCCGGTGGTCGGCGTGCCGCTGCCGCTGGTCAGTTACGGCGGCACGGTGATGCTGACACTGATGATCGGCTTCGGGCTGTTGATCGGCGTCGGCGTGCATCGCGATGTGCCGGTCGGCCGGCGCGGCGAGGCCGAGGGGCGCTGAGCCGGAAATAACAAATACGTTTCGGGGCAGATTATGCGCTTCAAGGTCAGAACAATGACCCGTCAGGAAATCGGAATTCCCGTCGAGTGGGCGGCACAGGAAGGCTGGAACCCCGGATTATACGATGGTGAAAGCTTTTATGCGGCTGATCCGGACGGCTTCATTCTGGGCCTGCTGGACGGCGAACCGGTCGCGTGTATTTCCGCCGTCAGATACGGCACGTCATTCGGTTTTATCGGGTTTTATATCGTGAAACCTGAATTTCGCGGCAAGGGTTATGGCCTCCAGACCTGGAATGCCGCACTCCATGCCCTTGAAGGCCGGAACATCGGTCTCGACGGGGTTGTTGATCAGCAGGAAAACTACAGGAAATCCGGCTTTGATCTGGCCTATCGCAATATCCGTTTTAAAGGGGCTGGTGGCGGTGATTTCGAGGCGCCGCCTGAAATCATCACGCTTTCGGATGTTGGTTTTGAAACGATTGAGGCCTACGACCGGCAGTTTTTTCCAGGACCGAGAACGGCATTTCTGCGCACATGGATAAACCAGCCCGGCTCAGCTTTTCGGGGGTTCTGGCGAGCGGGGAAACTCTCAGGATATGGCGTTCTGCGGCAATGTCGTTCAGGGTACAAAATCGGACCCCTTTTTGCGGATAGCCCCGAGCAGGCGGATATGCTTTTTCAGAGTTTGAAAGCGACCACGCCGGCAGGTGAACCGGTCTATCTTGATGTCCCGGAAACGAATACCGCAGCCGTTGCATTGGCCAGGCGTCATCAGATGCAGGTGGTTTTCGAAACGGCCAGAATGTACACCGGCAGCGCACCGGAAATATCCCTGCATAGTTTGTACGGCGTGACGTCATTTGAGCTTGGATGAGGGAAAATCAAATCCCGCATAGCCTTTAAACCTAAAGCTGAGAATGACGCCGGCAAAGTCCCTGTCAGGCTGCAAGGGCTTCAAGCCTCTCAGAGTCCGATTCGAAAGTTATATAGTAATATCAATGCATTGCCGTTTTATTGTTCGTCATCCCCGCGAAGGCGGGGTGCCATTAATATGGTTGCTGTAACTCATTGTTACCAAATCAAAACTTTCGGATCAGACACTCAATGAAAATCGGCCAACAAAATTCAGCAAGAATTAAAAAAATCGTTGACCGTAGCCGGGGGCATTCCAACATACTCAATAAGAATAAAAATGGTTATGAAGACCAAAAAAACGTGAACGGGGGAAATATGTCGGGAAAACCGACCATTCTGGTAGGACGGAAATTACCTGCGGCTGTCGAAGCGCGGCTGGCCCGCGATTACGATGCCATCCTCAACCCTGACGACAAGCTGTATACGTCTGATGAGATCGTCGAGATTTCCAGCCGTGTCGACGCCATCCTGCCGTGCCATTCCGAACATTTGTCAGCCGATGTGATCGCCAGATTGTCTGATCGGGTCAAGGCCATCGCCAATTTCTCGGTCGGTTACGATCACGTTGATATCGCCGCTGCCAAAAAGCGCGGCATCATTGTCACCAACACGCCGGACGTGCTGTCCGATGCAACCGCCGAAATCGCTATCCTGCTGATGCTGGCCGCCGCCAGACGCGCCTCGGAAGGGGACCGGCTGGTTCGCTCTGCCGGCTGGAAAGACTGGAGCCCGTCGTTCATGGTCGGTACCCAGGTAACCGGCAAGCGCTTTGGCGTCATCGGCATGGGCCGGGTCGGGCGAGTCGCTGCCGAACGCGCGCGCGGTTTCGACATGGAGATTCACTATTTCAACCGCAGCAAACTGTCGCCGGGGCTGGAGAAGGGGGCGCATTTTCACGCGGATGTTGATGATCTGCTGGCCCATGCCGATGTGCTGTCGATCCACTGTCCGGCCACCGACGAGACGCGTGGCCTGCTGAACGCCGAAAGACTGGACAAAATGCCGGACGGCGCGATTGTCGTGAACACCAGCCGTGGCGCCGTCATTGATGACGATGCCCTGATCGCTGCACTGAAATCGGGCAAAATCGCTGCCGCCGGGCTGGATGTCTTTAACGGCGAGCCGGCCGATATTCATCCCGGATACCGGGAACTGGACAATGTTTTCCTGCTGCCGCATATCGGCAGCGCCACAAAGGATACCCGCGACGCCATGGGTTTCCGGGCGCTTGATAATCTGGATTGCATCTTTGCCGGGAAGGAGCCGGGAGACAGGGTCGCCTGATGGGGACGTTGGTATACCACTTGTCATTGACGACTGAACGCAAGAGACGTAGTTTGTGTTCCAATAATGAGACAATACTGAACAACAGTAATCATTTGCAAAAAGGGTTGGGTCCCCGCCATTTATCCGGATGTATTGGATAGCTGGAAAGGCCTGTAACAGGGGGTGGCCGGGCTTTCCGGCGCACTTCACGACAAAGTCCCGGGCGTATGCCGGCGCAATGCCGGATTTGATCCGGGGCTCATGAAACTTTGGGAGAATGTTAATGTCCAAGAAAACTGAAACCGTATCACGCCGGAAATTCCTCAAGGGCTCTGCTCTTGCGGCGACCGGTGCAGCCGCTGCAACCGTTGCGGCACCGCACATTGCCAAGGCTGCGACGACCCTCAAGGTCCAGGCCGCATGGGGAGGCGGTATCTTCCTTGAAATGGCTCAGGATTACGTCAACCGCGTCAACAAGATGTCGGGCGGCGCCATGAAGGTCGATCTTCTCGGCGTCGGCGCGGTCGTCAAGACGGCCGAGATGCAGACTGCCGTTCACAAGGGCGTTCTCGATGGTGCGCACATGGTGACGGCATACTGGTATTCGAAGTCACCGGTCGCTTCGCTGTTCGGTACCGGCCCCTGCTTCGGCTGGTCGGCCAACGAAATGATGGGCTGGATCGCCTACGGCGGCGGTCGGGAGCTTTACTACGAACTCATGCACGACAAGCTGAAACTGGATCTGGTCGGCTTCTTCACCGGCCCGATGCCGGCTCAGCCACTCGGCTGGTTCAAGAAACAAATCACCGATTCCGCACAGATGAAGGGCCTCAAGTACCGCACCGTCGGTCTTGCCGCTGACGTTCTGCAGGAAATGGGGATGTCGGTTGTCCAGCTTCCGGGTGGTGAAATCCAGCCGGCCATGAAGTCCGGTCTGATCGACGCGGCCGAATTCAACAATCCGACGTCCGACATGGACTTCGGTATGCAGGACGTTTCCAAGCATTACCACCTTGCGAGCTTCCATCAGTCGCAGGAAAGCTTCGAAATCATCTTCAACAAGACCCTGTTCGACAATCTTGGTGATGAACAGAGAGCAATCCTCGAATACGCATCCGAAGCCGCTTCCCAGGATATGGCCTGGAAGGCAATGGAGCGGTATTCCCAGGATCTCGTGGTCCTGAAGGAAAAGTTCGGCGTCAATGTTTACCGCACCCCGACATCGGTCATGAATGACCAGTTGAAGGCATGGGACATCGTCGTCAAGCGGATCAGCGATTCCGATCCGTTCTTCAAGAAGGTTATCGACTCACAGATGGCCTGGGCCAAGCGTCATGGCGCTTATGCGCTGGCCAACGCGCCTGATTACCAGGGCGCTTACGAGCACTACTTCGGCAAGGCTTTCTGAGCCTGAAGTTCTGATGAAATACGGTTGGGGCGGTGCCGTTTCTGGTGCCGCCCCATGCCCGTATAAATTATTTGATTTTTAAAGCGAGGCTCAGGGCATGACCCGTACCCTGTATTTTATTGACAGTCTGAGCGCCTGGTGCGGCAAGACTTTTGCCTGGTGCATTGTCATCCTGACAATGTCGACCTGCTATGAAGTGTTTGTCCGATATGCATTGAACAGTCCGACGACGTGGGCATTCGATATGAGTGTCCAGATGTATGGTGCTCTGTTCATGATGGCTGGTGCCTATGCGTTATCGCAGGATGCGCATGTGCGCGGCGATGTCGTTTATCGACTGATGCCGATCAAGTGGCAGGCGGGGGTTGATCTGACGCTTTATTTTATCTTCCTGCTGCCGGGTGCTGCCTGCCTGATTTATTACGGATACGATCAGGCGGTCGAATCCTGGTCCTATAAGGAAGTGAGCTGGTCAAGTCCGGCCCGCATCCAGATTTATTTCTTCAAAACCCTTATTCCTATTGCCGGCGTTCTGGTGATGCTGCAGGGCATAGCGGAAGCCATTCGCTGCGTCCTGTGCATGCGTGACGGCAGATGGCATCCCAGACTGCATGATGTTCAGGAAACAGAGACGATGCTGCTGCATGAAAAAGAAGACCTGAAACACGCCAAGCCGGAGTCCATCCAATGACCGATCCGCAAATCGCGATCATGATGCTGGGCCTGTTCATCTTCGTGGTGCTGCTGGGCTTCCCGATTGCCTTTACCCTGATCGGTATGAGCCTCGGTTTCGGCTATTTCGCCTATTTTGACCCGCTGCGCATGAAATCGCTGTTCGACAACAGGATCTTCGATCTTTTCGTTCAGAACACGTTTTCGGTGATGTCGAACGACGTTCTGGTTGCGGTGCCGCTATTTCTATTTATGGGCTACATCGTTGAACGGGCCAATATCGTCAATCGGCTGTTTTTCAGTTTCTATCTGGCGGCCCGGCATCTGCCGGGTTCGATGGCGGTTGCGGCCCTTGCGACCTGTGCGGTGTTTGCGACGGCAACGGGGATCATCGGTGCGGTCGTGACGTTGATGGGCATGCTGGCCTTTCCGGCCATGCTCGAAGCCAAATATGACGTCAAGTTTGCATCCGGCGTGATCTGCGCCGGTGGTTGCCTCGGTATTCTGATCCCGCCTTCGATCATGCTGATCGTGTATGCGGCAATTGCTGAAATTTCACCGCTGCGTCTGTATGCGGGTGCGCTGTTCCCCGGTTTCATGTTGGCCGGGTTCTACATGATCTATGTCGTGACCCGGGCTACGATCAACCCGAATTTGGCACCAAAACCGAAAGTCGTCGATGTCAGCATCGGGCATGTTGCGTACGAACTGCTGACGTCATTTTTCCCGCTGGCGATCCTGATCATGTCGGTGCTCGGTGCGATTCTGATGGGACTGGCGACACCGGCCGAGGCGGCCGCCGTCGGCGCTGCCGGTGGTCTGGTGCTGGCGGTTCTTTACCGGTCGTTGACTTGGGTGCGACTCAAGGAAGCGGTGTATCTGACCGCCAAGACATCGGCGATGGTCTGCTGGCTGTTTGTCGGCTCGTGGACCTTCGCGTCGGTGTTTTCGTATCTCGGTGGTCACGACATTATCAAGGACTGGTTCCTGACGCTCGATGTCGGCACCGTCGGGTTTCTGATCATGGCACAGCTCATCATCTTCCTGCTCGGCTGGCCGCTGGAATGGACCGAGATCATCATCATCTTCGTGCCGATCTTCCTGCCGCTGCTGGAGCATTTTCAGGTCGATCCGCTGTTCTTCGGCATGCTGGTGGCACTGAATCTGCAAACCTCGTTCCTGACCCCGCCGATGGCTATGGCGGCCTATTATCTGAAGGGTGTTGCGCCGCCACATGTGCAGTTGATGGACATCTTCGCCGGAATCATGCCGTACCTGCTGATCGTCATCTTTACGATGGTGCTGCTGTATAACTTCCCCGGTATCGCGCTTTGGCTGCCCGAAGCCCTGTTCGGGCCGGGCTGATGACGGGCAAGGGATAAGTACGTCATGCAAGGAGCATTCTCACTGGGGGCGGCGGAAGCGGCTCGCGCGATCCGCGACGGCGCTTTGAAATCGGAAGAACTCGTCCAGTCCTGTCTGGCGCGTATTGATGAGTTTGAGCCGGTCGTTCAGGCATGGGCGCATCTGGATGCCGAACATGCCCTGGCGCAGGCCCGCGCCGCCGATCAGGTGCGCTTCAAGGGCCAGCCGACCGGGCCGTTGCACGGCGTTCCCGTTGGCATCAAGGACATCATCGACACGGACGACTATCCAACCGAATACGGCTCGCCGATACACGCCGGTCGCCGTTCTCTGGGTGATGCACCGATGGTTGCCAGACTGCGTGAAGCCGGTGCGGTGATCATGGGTAAAACCGTGACCACGGAATTCGCCGTTTATGAACCGGGCAAGACCACCAATCCGCACGACCCGAAGCGCACGCCCGGCGGCTCGTCGAGCGGTTCCGCCGCATCGGTCGCCTCGCTGATGGTGCCTTTGGCGCTCGGCTCGCAGACCCATGGCTCGACCATTCGTCCGGCGGCCTATTGTGGTGTTGTTGGCTACAAGCCGTCGTTCGGACTGGTTTCCAGAACCGGCACGCTGCTTCAGTCACGGCCGCTTGATCAGGCGGGATTGTTCGCCCGTTCGGTCCTGGATGTCGCCCTGGTTGCGCAAACGATCATGGGCTTTGATGCCGACGATGCCTATATGCGACCGCAGGCCCGGCCCCGTCTCGTCGATGCCGTGAATGCCGAAATCAGGATGCCGCCCAGACTGGCGTTCGTCAAAGGCCCCGTCTGGGATCAGGCGGAAGCCGGCACCATGGCGGCGTTTCAGGAACTGCATGAATTCCTTGGTGAGCGGTCGGTGATGACCGATCTTGATCCGGTCTACGAGGAAGTCACCGCATGGCACCGCCGTGTCATGAGTGCCGATCTGGCAAAGAACCTAGCGGATGATTTTAACCGGGCACCGGACCTGTTCAGCCCGCAACTGGCGGAAATGATCCTGTACGGGCGCGACGTGAAAGCGGTTGATTATAATCTCGGGATTGAGCGTATGGTCGCGTTTGAGCGCGGTCTGGACGAGATTTTTGAGCAGTGTGATGCGATCCTGACACCGGCGTCGACGGGCGAGGCCCCGCTTGGGCTTGACGCCACCGGCAGCCCGGCATTCTGCACACTGTGGACGTTTACCGGATTGCCGGCGATCACGCTGCCGCTGATGACCGGCGAGGCGGGAATGCCGCTTGGTGTGCAACTGGTCGGCAAAAAGGGCGATGACGAACGTCTGTTGCAAACGGCCGAGTGGCTTACCAGACAGGTCGAAGATGCGACCGATGACTGACCGGGGCATCACGGACGCGACAACGCACGCCTGATATGACATGATGTATCGAAGGAAAAGGTAGGATCCCATGGATAAAATCATCACCGCCTTGATCGGTATTGGCCTGTTTTTGCTGTTTGTCGGCGGGCTTGCCGAATCTATCGGTTCGCTGCCGTTTACCATCATCGTCATTATTGTCTGCTGCGCGACCATTTACGGCCTTTATGAAGATGTCAGGTCAAGTCGGCCTGACAATCAGGATTAACCTTGCGGAACGCCTTGATACCGGCTTTGGCGCAGGCGATATCCTGTTCCGGTGCGCCGCCGGAAAGGCCGATCGCGCCGACGACAACACCATCCACGGTTACAGGTATGCCGCCGCCAACCGTCGAAAACCGCCCACCGGCCGCCATCTGGATACCGTTCGTCAAATTGCCGGGTACCGCGGCCGCATTGTAATCAGCCGTTGCTTTCTTTGAAATTGCTGCCGTATAGGCCTTGTCCTGGGCCAGTGTCGTCGACAGGGGTTTGCCGTGATCCATCCGTTTGAAGGCAATCAGATATCCCGACTCGTCAACCACGGCGATGCACATCGGCACCTTGATTTTCTGGGCTTTGGCTTCGGCCCCGCTTATAAGGAGGACGGCGTCTTCATAGGAAAGGCGTTGAATCGTCAGCAAAGTATGTCTCCTCTCATGAATGACCAGAACCCGGACCATGAAATCCAGATCGGCTAAGGACTGGCTTATCGCGTATCTGCGCCAGCCATTCCACATGATTGTGTGGGTGATGGAGACGTTTGCCAAGAACCGTAAACGACTGCAGGCGTTCATGTCCAGAGAGGGCGTTGCCCGGGTATTCAGCACAATTGTCGTCGCGACGTTTTTCGTCTGGCTCGGCGTGTTCGCGTTTCTGGCAAGCCAGGAAGAGGGCAACCGTTTCGGCTGCGCCGTCAAAAGCTTCTGGCCCGATGCCGACATGAGCGGCTGCGAAGCGCAGCCCTGGCAGGTCCCGAAAAAAGCCGAATAGGCGAAAACGGCTCAAGACTTGATTTCCGGGCCGGGTTTACCGATGATGCGGTCCACCGGGAGGAACCATGCCAATGAAATTCTTTATCGACACCGCCGATGTGGCTGAAATTCGTGCCCTGAATGCGCTCGGGCTGGTTGACGGTGTCACCACGAACCCGTCGCTGATCGCCAAATCCGGCCGTGATATGTCGGAAGCGATCCGGGAAATCTGCGATGTCGTCGACGGTCCGGTATCCGCCGAAGTGACCGCCACGGATGTTGACGGGATGCTGGCGGAAGCGAAGAAACTGCGTGCCATCGCCAAAAACGTAACCATCAAGGTGCCGCTGACCGAAGCCGGGATCCAGTCCTGCAAGGCGCTGTCCTCGGACGGTGCGTCCGTCAACGTGACGCTCTGCTTTTCCGCCGCCCAGGCCATTCTGGCGGCCAAGGCCGGGGCTGCGTTCATCTCGCCGTTCGTCGGCAGGCTCGATGATATCGGTCAGGACGGCATGAGCCTGATTGATGAAATCTGCGAAATTTATGAGAATTATGATTTCACCACCGAGGTCCTGGTCGCCTCTGTGCGTCATCCGATGCATGTCGTCGATGCCGCCAGGATGGGCGCCCATGTGGTGACGGTACCGCCCGCAGTTTTGCGCCAGATGTTCAAGCATCCGCTGACCGACAAGGGGCTGCAGGCGTTTCTGGATGACTGGAAGAAAACCGGCCAGTCCATCCTGTGACGTCGCACCGATAACAGTCACGGCCTCAGTCGAATGCGGTCTTTTCTTTTTGGGTCAATATGTTAAGTCCTTCAATTACAAATTCTTCATGATCCACATCGGGTCTTGATGAACTGAATCTCCACTCTATTTTATGTCCAATCAAAAAACGCGCAGGGAAATCGTCCGATGTCCGAAATGATTGCGCTTACGCGCTTAACAAAGCGGTTTGGCCCCCTCGTTGCCGTTGACGGGATCGATATGACGGTCCGCAAGGGTGAAGTGCTGGGGTTCCTCGGCCCCAACGGTGCCGGCAAATCGACCACCATGAAAATGGTCACGGGCTTTCTGGCACCCAGCGAAGGCACCGCCTTGGTTGATGGCATCGACGTCGCCAAAGACCCGGTCGGCGTCAAACGCAGGATTGGTTATCTGCCCGAGGGTGCGCCCTGTTATGGCGACATGACGCCCCGGAGTTTTCTCAATTTTATCGCCGATGTGCGCGGATTGTCCGGCAAGGAGCGTGCGGACGCCATAGCCCAGGTGATCGAGCGCGTTGAAATCGGTGACGTCATGGAGCAGCCGATCGAGACGCTCTCGAAAGGCTTCAAGCGCCGCGTTGGCCTGGCCCAGGCGATTGTCCACAATCCGCCGGTGTTGATCCTTGACGAGCCGACGGACGGGCTCGACCCCAATCAAAAGCATCAGGTGCGCGCCCTGATCCAGCACATGGCCGCCGACAAGGCCGTTGTCATCTCGACGCATATTCTGGAAGAAGTTGAAGCGGTCTGCACCCGCGCCGTGGTCATTGCGCGCGGCAAGGTGCTGGCCGACGGCACGCCCGAAGATCTGCTGAAACGCTCGCCGCTGCACAACGCGGTGCATATCAAGGTTGCCGTCACCGCCGCTGACGCCATCGCCGGTGATCTGGCGGCGCTGGATACGGTCGGTTCCGTGTCCCGTGAAATGACCATCGATGGGTACTGTGCTTTCAACATCACGTCCAAATCCGGCGCGCCGATTGCACCTGACGTCGCCGCCATGCTGAAATCCAGAGGTCATGCCGTGAACGATCTGAAAACAGAAAAGGGCGCGCTCGACGCCGTCTTCCGCGAAATCACCCGAGGCGATCAGATGGAGGCGGCTCATGAATAGTTTCGGGCGTAATATCCGGATCATTGCCAGGCGCGAGTTCGCCGGCTATTTCGCAACGCCGCTGGCGCTTGTTTTCATCGTCATCTTTCTGGCACTGACCGGCGCGTTTGCTTTTTACGTCGGCGGCTTCTTTACCCGCGGCAATGCTGATCTGACGGCGTTCTTTGCCTACCATCCGTGGCTGTTCCTGCTGCTGGTCCCGGCCATCGGCATGCGGCTTTGGGCGGAAGAACGGAAATCCGGCACCATTGAGCTGTTGATGACGCTACCGGTTTCAACCGTTGATGCGGTCATCGGCAAGTTTCTGGCCGCCTGGGGGTTTTGCGGTCTGGCGCTGGCGCTGACGTTTCCGATGTGGATCACGGTCAACGTGCTGGGCGCGCCCGACAACGGCGTCATCGTCGCCAGCTATATCGGCAGCTTCGTGATGGCCGGCGCTTTTCTGGCAATCAGCGCCTGCATATCGTCGCTGACCAAAAACCAGGTGATTGCCTTCATCATTGCCGCCACGGTGTGTTTTCTGTTCACGATGTCGGGCGCGCAACTGGTGTTGAATTTCTTCCAGGGCTGGACTCCAGATGTTGTGCTTGAAGCGCTGCGTTCGATGAGCTTCCTGACGCACTTCGATGCGGTGACGCGGGGCGTGATTGATCTCAAGGACGTGGTTTTCTTCGGCTCGCTGATTGCGATGTGGCTGTTTCTGAATGTCCTCGCCGTTGACATCAACAAGGGACGCTGAGGGACGCATCATGAACGCATTCAATAAAATCGATCGTTCCAAACTGGCTGGCCTGTCATGCGTGCTGGCGGTGGTCAGCTTCATGGCGGTGAATATCTTCGCCAACACGACGTTCCGCGGGATCGAAGCCGACCTGACCCACGAAAAACTGTTCACACTGTCCGACGGCACCCGGGACATCCTGAAGTCAATAGACGAGCCGTTGACGGTGCGTCTGTTTGTCTCGAAGCGTCTGGTGGAACTGAACCCGGCGCATGCCACCTATGCCGACCGCGTGCGCCAGCTTCTGGAACGCTACGTTGATCTGTCCGGCGGCAAAATCCGCCTTGAGCTGTATAGCCCCGAGCCGTTTACCGATGAAGAAGACCTGGCTGTCGCCTACGGCCTGCAGGGCATCCCGCTCGATAATGCCGGTGATCTTGGCTATTACGGGCTGGTCGCGACCAACAGCGTCGACGATCTGGAGCGGATCGCCTATCTGAGCCCGGAGCGCGAGACGTTCCTCGAATACGATCTGTCCAAAATGATTTTCAAGCTGGCAGACGACAAGAAACCGCTGGTCGGTGTGATTTCAGGGTTACCGATATCCGGTGGCCCCAGGGTGCAGGGCGGACAGGCGTGGGCGTTTGTCGATCAGGTCCGTGAATTCTTTGACGTCACGACGCTTGCGGTGTCCGATACCCAAATCCCCCCCGGCGTGGACGAGCTGCTGATCGTGCATCCGAAGGGCATCAATGACCAATTGATGTACGCGATTGATCAGTTTGTCCTGAAGGGTGGCAAGGCACTGGTCTATGTCGATCCGAATTCCGAAATCGAGGTCGCCATGGCGCGGGGGCAGGGTGATGCCGGCCGCTCCGATTTCGACAAAATGCTCAACGCATGGGGTGTGCAGCTTGTGGACGGCAAGGTGCTGGGCGATCAGGAACATGCCCGACGCGTCAACGTCAATGTGCGTGGCCAGACCGCGGTGACCGACTACGTCACGTGGCTATCGATGCTGCCCGGGAATTT
>JBBDOA010000116.1:0-83365 GCA_040877275.1 Rhodospirillales bacterium
CAAGGCGCAGGATATGCTGCCGGCCCTGCCGGAACGCTGGCTGGTGACCGGAGGCGGGCGGCATAACCCGGTGCTGATGGCGGCGCTCAGGCGTGTTCTCGACCGCCCGGTCGAGCCGGTCGAAGCGGTCGGCTGGTCCGGCGATGCGATGGAGGCGCAGGCGTTCGCCTATCTGGCGGTGCGCGCACTCAATGGATTGCCGTTGAGCCTGCCGTCAACGACGGGGGTCACTGCGCCGATGCCGGGCGGCGTCGTGCATCGGCCTTAAGTCTTATCCGAAAGTTCAACGCGAAGAACGCCAGGATCAAGTGAAGGGTGCAAAGGGCTTCGCGCCCTTAAACCTGACTTCGCGCCTTTGCGTTGAATAATCGACCGTCGCCCTGAACTTGCTTCGGTGTCCATCCTTCGAGACGGCCTTTCAGGCCTCCTCAGGATGAGGCTTCGAGACGCGCTACGCGCTCCTCAGTATGGGGAATGAAACAAAACCTCATGCTGAGGAATGAAACAAAACCTCGTGCTGAGGCATAAAACAAAACCTCATGCTGAGGAGCGAAGCGTCTCGAAGCATGCATCTTGGGTCTTCAATCAAGTTCAGAACGACGTGCCGGTGACGATGTTTCACGGCATTTCAGCGATTGACTCTGCGGTTTGGTGCGGGTTCGATCACACACCATGACGACCTCGCCATTCGACATATCCTGTAAGGAAGCGCGACGGCTGGTCCTCGATCTGCAGGGGCTTGCGGAAAGCCCGCGCCGGCGGCTGGGCCGGGAAGGGCTGCTTGAGTTGATCCGCAGGCTCGGCTTCGTTCAGGTCGATTCCATTCAGTGGGTCGAACGCGCCCATCATATGATCATGGCAAGCCGCTGGGACGGATACCGGCAGAAGGATCTTCATCGTCTGATCGAGACTGAGCGGACGCTGTTTGAGAACTGGACCCATGATGCGGCCATCCTGCCGGTCGAGTTCTTTCCGGTGTGGCAGCACCGCTTCGAGCGTGAGCGGTCACGCCTCGCCAAACGCTGGGCCGGGCGGCGGGGGGCCAATCACCGCGAGGATTTGGAGCATGTGCTGGCGCATGCGGCGAAAAATGGAGCGATCACCGCCCGCGAGATGTCTGCGCACCATGATCCCGCCGCGTCGGGCAAGGGTGAATGGTGGGACTGGAAACCTTCGAAGGTCGCGCTGGAATACCATTGGCGCACGGGTGGCCTGTGCATTTGCCATCGGCGGGGGTTTCAGAAAGCCTATGACTTGACCGAACGGGTGATTCCCGAGGCCCATCGTGCTCCCGGACTGGCGGCCGATGACTATATCGACTGGTCCTGCCGCGAGGCATTGAAACGCCTCGGTTTCGGCACGGCAGGCGAGATCGCAGGGTATTGGGGCAATGTCACGGCATCCGAAGCCAAGGCCTGGTGTGCCGCACGCCTCGGCGGCGACATTATCGAGGTCCATGTGCACGGTGCCGGCGACGGCGCACCACGCAAGCTATATGCGTTCGCGGATATCGAAACCCGCCTCGCCGAAGCGAAGCCCCCGACCGGGCGTTTACGCATCCTGAACCCGTTCGATCCCGTCATCCGCGACCGCAAGCGCCTGAAACACCTGTTTGATTTCGATTATCGAATCGAGATATTCGTGCCGGCACCGCAGCGCACCTTCGGGTACTACGTTTTCCCGCTGCTTGAAGGCGAGCGAATGATCGGCCGTCTGGAAATGAAGGCGGCACGCGCCGATGATACACTTCTGCTCGGTGCGCTCTGGCCCGAGCCCGGCATCGAGTTCGGGGCTGGCCGCATGGCACGGCTGGAAGGGGCACTCGAGCGCGTGCGCAAGCTTGTGGGACTGTCCGGCGTCCGGTTCTCTGATGGCTGGCTGCGGCTGCCGTCAACGACAGGGGTCACTGCGCCGATGCCGGGCGGCGTCGTGCATCGGCCTTAAGTGAAGACCCCCTCATCCCCCTTTAAGGGGGAGAGGTTAGGTGAGGGGGTGTTTTAAATCTGAATCAGAGATTGGTGTCGAGATACTTCTCGATGTGTTTTTCCATGGTGTCCATGTGGTCGCGGAAAAAGTGATCGCAGCCCTTCACCACGTTGTAGTCGATGGTGATGTTCTTCTGTTTGCCGAGTTTGTCGGCCAGTTTGGCTACGGACTCTTCAGGGATGATGTCGTCACTGTCGCCGTGGATCATCAGGCCGCTGGCCGGGCATGGTGCCAGAAACGAGAAATCGTGAATACTGGCCGGCGGTGCAACGGCGATGAAGCTGTTGATTTCCGGTCGGCGCATCATCAACTGCATGGCGATCCAGGCACCGAACGAGAATCCTGCAATCCAGCAGCCCGACGCGTTCGGGTTGTGGCTCTGCATCCAGTCGAGCGCCGCTGCGGCATCGCTCAATTCGCCCAGACCGCTGTCGAAATCACCCTGCGAGCGACCGACACCACGGAAATTGAAGCGCAATGTCGAGAAACCGCGTCTCGAAAAGCTGTGATACAGCGAATAGACGACCTTGTTGTTCATGGTGCCGCCATGCTGCGGGTGCGGGTGCAAAATCAGTGCAACCGGGGCATCGTCGCGCTTGGCATGCTGGTAGCGACCCTCGAGGCGGCCTTCCGGTCCATTGAAAATCACGTCGGGCATTGGCGGGAACCTCACTTCAGAACGAATTAAAATGTTGAGTAATTTTGTCAGCTAATCGGGAACATGCCCCTTGAGGCGCTTTCTGGATACCATTTAAATGGCTTGAAATACTTGACCGCATTACTCGGCTTTCTTATATAACCCTATAAGAAATGCGCTTTTTTCGGGTGACAGGATCACACGAAGGTATTGGCGCATCCCCGGGGCGACAAGAAGATAGAGATCAAGCCATGTTTTTCAAGAGATTAAAGGCCGACCTGGATGCCTTTCTCGAACGCGACCCGGCAGCGCGGTCGTATTTCGAGGTCATTATCCTGTATCAGGGCTTCCATGCGGTGGTCTTTTACCGCACCGCACACTGGCTGTGGGGGTTGAACCTGCGCTTCCTTGGGCGGCTCGTTTCGCAGTTCGGACGGTTGTTTACCGGTATCGAGATCCATCCGGGCGCGACCATCGGCTGCTGCTTCGTAATCGATCACGGGGCTGGCGTTGTGATCGGCGAGACTGCCGAGATCGGCGACAATGTGACGTTGTACCATGACGTGACACTGGGCGGGGTCGCGCCGAGTGTCGACAGCGCGGCGCAGATCGGCATCAAGCGTCATCCGACGCTTGGTAACGGTGTCATCGTCGGATCCGGTGCGCAGATTCTGGGTCCGATCACTGTCGGCGACAATGCCCGCGTCGGTGCCAATGCTGTGGTCACCTCGGATGTGCCGGCGGGGGTCACGGCGGTCGGTATCCCGGCCCGCATCATCATGCCGAAAGACAAGAGCAAGGCCGCAGAATTCCGCGCCTATGCGACGACACCCGAAGGCGTGCCCGATCCGGTGCAGCAGGTTCTTGACCAGATGCGTGACCATATCAGCGCCCTGCAGAACCGGGTTGAAGAACTGGAAGCTGAACGCGCCCTGAAAGACGCGGATGCGAATAGCGACGATAAAGACGACGGCAAAACAGGCCGTAAATCCTCGGTGGCATAGGCCCCGGACATGAGCTCAGGCTTGAGCTGAAGGAGCGATACCGTGAAACTCTCAACCAAGGGACGTTATGCCGTGATGGCGATGGTCGATCTCGCGACCCATGCCGACGGCAAGCCGATTGCGCTGGCCGACGTCGCGGACCGACAGGAAATTTCCTTATCGTACCTTGAACAACTGTTTGGCCGGCTCAGGCGCAATCATCTGGTCAAAAGCGTGCGCGGACCGGGCGGCGGTTATCTGCTGGCCCGGACGGCAGCGGAAATCCGTGTTGCTGACGTGATCATGGCGGTCGACGAGCCGATCAAGGCGACGCGCTGTACGCCCGGCAGCCCGTCCGGCTGTCATGGCCGTCAGCAGCGCTGCCTGACCCATGATCTGTGGGAAGAACTGGGCAACCAGATTTATCTGTTTTTGAGCTCGGTCTCGCTGGAAGACGTTGCAACCCGGCGTGTGCTGGGTGCCAGCGGGGTTCTCTATGTGCAAGGCCGCAGCCAGCAAATCGTTGCCGGCGAATAGCAAAGGACAGTTTTTTGATGACCGACGCCTGTTACCTCGACCATAACGCGACGACACCGCTGGGCGACGCTGCCCGGGCGGCGATGACGCGTGCCATGGCGGTAACCGGTAATGCGTCATCCGTACACGGCTTTGGCCGCGCGCAGCGCCGCATTATCGAGGATGCCCGGGCTTCCGTGGCCGAGCTTGCCGGTGTCGCGCCCGCCAACGTGATCTTCACGTCAGGCGGCAGCGAAGCCAACAATACGATTATTCGCGGCATAGCCGCCGACCGGCGCATCACCAGCGCCATCGAGCATGCTTCCGTGCTGGACGCCGACCCGATGGCAGCCCGGGTGCCGGTCAGCGCCGACGGCGTCGTCGATGTTGAGGTTCTCGAAAAAATACTGGGCGAGACCGCCGGTCCGGTTCTGGTTTCGATCATGGCGGCGAATAATGAAACCGGCGTCGTCCAGCCGATTGCCGACATCGCGCGTATCGTTCATGCCGCCGGCGGTCGCCTGCACGTCGACGCCATCCAGTGGGCGGCGAAACGGCCGCTGTTCGAGATTTCGGCCTTTGCCGATGTGCTGGTGATCAGCGCGCACAAGTTCGGTGGGCCTCAAGGGTCAGGTGCCATCATCGTCAAGGATGGCGTTGCCTTCGAGCCGCTGCTCAGGGGCGGCGGGCAGGAGCGGCGTCGCCGTTCGGGTACGGAAAATTCCATCGGCATCGCCGGTTTCGGTGCCGCGGCCAAAGCGGCGCTTGCGGGCGCTGGCTGTTATGCGGCCCTTGGCGGACTGCGCGACGCGATTGAAACGGCGCTCGACGGGCAGGCGAAATTTTACGGCGCTGGTGCCGAACGGCTGGCCAACACCACCTGTATCGGCATGCCGGGCGTCAGTGCGGAAACCCAGGTTATGGCGTTTGATCTGGCCGGTATCGCCGTCAGTGCCGGGTCGGCGTGTTCCAGTGGCAAGGTCGAGCCGAGCCACGTTTTGCTGGCGATGGGGGCTTCAAAGCAGGAAGCCGCCGAGGCGGTGCGCGTTTCACTGGGCCCAGCGACGACTGAAGCCGAAATTGAGAAATTCATCAGCGTGTGGCGCGCACTGCGCGCCCGGACAGAAGCGGAGGCAGCATGACCATGAATGCACCGCATCGTCCGATCTATCTTGATTATCAGGCGACGACGCCGGTCGATCCCCGCGTGATGGAGGCGATGACGCCGTACTTCACCGAGATTTTCGGCAATCCGCATTCGACGTCCCATGCCTATGGCTGGGAAGCGCGTGATGCGGTTGAGGTGGCTCGTCAGCAGGTCGCCAGCATGATCAATGCCGATCCCCGCGAGATCGTCTTCACGTCGGGTGCGACAGAAAGCAATAATTTGGCGATCAAGGGCGTGGCCCGATTCTTCGAAGGTCGCAAAGGCCACATGATCGCGCCGGTGACAGAACACAAGTGCGTGCTGGAATCCCTGAAATACGCAACAAAACTGGGCTACGAGATCACCTGGCTGCCGGTCGGTGCCGATGGGCTGATCAGCGCGGATCAGGTCGCCGATGCCATTCGGGCTGACACCGCGCTGGTTTCAGTGATGCACGTCAACAACGAGATCGGCGTCATTCAGCCGATTGACGAGATCGGTGCCATCTGCCGCAAGCAGGGCGTCTATCTGCATACCGATGCGGCGCAGGCAGCCGGCAAGACCGCCATCGATGTTGCCCGAATGAACGTTGATCTGTTAAGCCTCAGTGCACACAAGATGTATGGCCCGATGGGTATCGGCGCGTTATACGTTCGCCGCAAGCCGCGTGTCCGGCTTGAGCCCCTGTTCGATGGTGGCGGTCAGGAACGGACACTGCGATCCGGCACGCTACCGGCACCGCTGGTTGTCGGCTTCGGTGCTGCAGCGGCCATCGTCAGCGAAGACCGTGACATGGATGCGACACGTGTTCTTGATCTCCGCAATCGGGTCCTGAAGGGGTTGCAACAGCGCATCCCCGATCTCTATGTCAACGGGAGCATGGAACACCGTGTGGCCGGCAATCTGAATATCGGGTTCAAGGGCATCGATTCCGGAACATTGATGGACCTGCTCAAGGATCGGGTTGCGGTTTCCAGCGGTTCGGCCTGTACGTCGGCGGCGGTTGAACCTTCTTACGTGCTGCGCGCGCTGGCACTTTCGGACGAGGACGCGCATGCGTCGATCCGGCTTTGTGTCGGGCGCATGACGACAGCCGATCAGGTCGAAACCGCGATTGACGCCATCTCGGACGCCGTTTTAACGCTCCGCGCCCATCAAATACGGAGTGTGGGATGAGGATCCAAACGCACGTTGTTTGTTACTGCCGTCATTCCCGCGAAGGCGGGAACCCAGTGCGGCAGAAAATTCTGGGTCCCCGCCTTCGCGGGGATGACGAAGTGGTTTTGAACCGCTTCGCAGATAATAAAGATTAAAGGAAGAAACGACTATGTCAGCAACAGCCGAAACCGTCGATCAGGTCAAATCGATAGCGGGCGAGAAGTACAAGTACGGCTTCGTCACCGATATTGCATCTGACAAGGCACCGAAAGGCCTGAGCGAAGACATTGTGCGCTTCATTTCGGCCAAGAAGAACGAGCCGGTCTGGCTTCTGGAATGGCGTCTGAAGGCCTATCGCCGCTGGCTCGACATGCCCGAGCCGAAATGGGCCAAGGTCGAATTTCCGCCGATTGATTATCAGGCGTATCACTATTATTCGGCCCCCCGGAGCAAGGACGACGGTCCGAAAAGCCTGGACGAGGTTGATCCGGAACTGCTCAGGACTTACGAGAAACTCGGTATTCCCCTGCGTGAGCAGGAAGTGCTGGCCGGCGTCACCAACGTCGCCGTCGATTATGTTTTCGACAGCGTCTCGGTGGCGACCACGTTCAGGAAAAAGCTCGAAGCCGTCGGCATCATCTTCTGTCCGATCTCGGAAGCGCTGGAACGCTGCCCCGATCTGGTCCGCAAATATCTGGGCACCGTCGTGCCGGTCGCCGACAACAAGCACGCGTGCCTGAACGCCGCCGTCTTCACCGATGGTTCGTTCGTCTACATTCCGCCCGGCGTCAAATGCCCGATGGAGCTGTCGACCTATTTCCGCATCAACGAGCAGAACACCGGTCAGTTCGAGCGGACCCTGATCATCGCCGACAAGGGCTCGTACGTCAGTTATCTCGAAGGCTGCACGGCGCCGATGCGCGACGAGAACCAGCTGCACGCGGCGGTCGTTGAACTGGTTGCGCTGGATGATGCGGAAATCAAGTACTCGACGGTGCAGAACTGGTATCCGGGCGACGAAAACGGTCGTGGCGGCATCTATAACTTCGTCACCAAGCGCGGCGCGTGTCGCGGTCGCAATTCGAAGATTTCCTGGACCCAGGTCGAAACCGGATCAGCGATCACCTGGAAATACCCGAGTTGCATCCTGCAGGGCGACAATTCGGTCGGTGAATTCTATTCCATCGCCATCACCAACAACGCCCAGCAGGCCGACACGGGAACCAAGATGATCCACCTCGGCAAAAACACCACGTCCCGGATTATCTCCAAGGGGATTTCAGCCGGCAAGGCGGATCAGACCTACCGGGGGCTGGTTAAAATCTCGCCGAAGGCCGAAGGTGCGCGCAACTATACCCAGTGCGATTCCCTTCTGATCGGCGATGCGTGCGGCGCACATACGGTGCCCTATATCGAAAGCAAGAATAAGAACGCCATCGTCGAGCACGAAGCGACGACCTCGACCATTTCCGAAGATCAGCTGTTTTATCTGCGTCAGCGCGGTATCCCGGCAGAAGCGGCGGTGGCGCTGGTCGTCAACGGGTTCTGCCGCGAAGTGCTGCAGCAGTTGCCGATGGAATTTGCCGTCGAGGCACAGAAACTGGTCGGTATCTCGCTCGAGGGCAGTGTCGGCTGATGAACAGAACCTGTTCATGCTTCGAGACGCGACCGGTAGGAGGGTCGCTCCTCAGCATGAGGCATCAAATTAGAACCTCATCCTGAGGAGTGAGCGAAGCGAACGTCTCGAAGGATGACGCATAAAGAACGCAAGAGGAAGAAAACGAATGTTGGAAATTAAAGATCTGCACGCAACCGTCGGCGGCACCGAAATCCTCAAGGGTCTGAGCCTGACGGTGCTGCCTGGCGAAGTGCATGCGATCATGGGGCCGAACGGGTCCGGCAAGTCGACGCTGTCCTATGTGCTTGCGGGCCGGGAAGGCTATGAAGTGACTGGCGGGCGGATCATTTACATGGGTGAGGACCTGACCAATCTCGAGCCGGAAGAGCGCGCCGCCAAGGGCGTGTTCCTGGCGTTCCAGTACCCTGTCGAAATTCCGGGCGTCCCCAATTCGACGTTCCTGAACGAGGCGGTCAATGCGGTCAGGCGTTACCGTGGCGAGACCGAGCTGGACAAAATACAGTTCATCAAGATGCTGCGCGCCAAGACAAAAGAACTCGGCATGTCCGACGAGATGCTGAAGCGTGCCGTCAACGTCGGTTTCTCCGGTGGCGAGAAAAAACGCAACGAGGTTCTGCAGATGGCCGTGCTGGAGCCGAAGCTGTCGATCCTGGACGAGACCGATTCCGGTCTTGATATTGATGCCCTGAAAATCGTCGCTGACGGCATCAACGCCATGCGCTCGCCGGAGCGTTCATCCATCGTCATCACCCACTACCAGCGGTTGCTCGAATACATCGTGCCGGACAAGGTGCATGTGCTGGCGCAGGGCCGTATCCAGCGGACCGGCGGCAAGGAACTGGCGATGGAACTGGAAGAAACGGGCTACGCCGAATTTGCCGGGGAGGCTGCCTGATGGCATCTGTTTCGTTCCTTGAAGGACCACTGATCGGCGGGCGGCAATTGCCTGGCGGCGGGCTTGGCTGGCTCGATGCCAGACGTGAAGCCGGAGCCCGGCGTTTCACCGAACTGGGCCTGCCGACGCAGAAGCTGGAAAGCTGGAAATACACGCGGCTGAGACCGCTTGACGGCACCTGCTATCAGCCGGTGGCGGCGAGTGACGACACACCACGGATTGATGCCGTTCCCGGGATCGCAGGAACACAGGCCCGGATCGTATTCGTCAACGGCCGGCTCAGGGACGATCTCAGCAATCTTGGTGATCTGCCGGAAGGGGTCCGCTTCATGCCGCTGGAAACCATGCTGCGTGATGACCCGGAATGGGTTGAAGCGCATCTGGGTACAGTTGCCGGCGACGGCCCGGATCGTGGTGAAAGCGATCAGGCGATGCTGGCCTTGAACGAAGCGATGATGGATAGCGGTTTCGTGCTGCACGTCGCCAGGGGTGTTCGATTGAGCAAACCCGTCGAGGTGGTTTATCTCGGTGGCTTTAATGATGACGCAATAGCCTATTTTCCGCGCAATCTGATTGTCCTTGAACAAGGCGCCCAGGCAACGCTGGTCAAGCATCATGTCGGGCAGGGCGTCGGTGCCTACTTCGCCAATGCGGTGACGGAAATCAGCGTCGGAGACGGTGCGATCTTCAGGCACTACAAAATTCAGGCCGAAAGCATTCATGCGACCCATGTCACCACCCTGCATACCCGGATCGGCCGCGACGCCACCTATGAAGCGTTCGCGCTGTCGATCGGCGGGTTGCTGTCACGCACCGAAACCAGCATTACGCTGGCGGGTGAGGGGGCGCATTGCGGCTATCACGGTGCCTATATGATGCGCGGCAACGAACACTGCGACAACACGTCGGTGATCGACATGGCGGTGCCGCACACGAGTTGCAAACAGGTTTTCAAGGGCGTTCTTGATGACGAGGCCCGGGCCGTCTTTCAGGGCAAGATTCACGTCGCCCGCAATGCCCAGAAAGCCGACGGACGAATGCTCAACAAGACACTGCTGCTGTCCAACCGCGCTGAAATCGACAGCAAGCCGGAACTGGAAATCTACGCCGACGACGTGCAGTGTGCACACGGTGCGACCAGTGGCCAGCTCGACACCACGGCGCTGTTCTATCTGCGGTCGCGCGGTATTCCCGAAGCGCTGGCGCGGAACATGCTGGTGCAGTCGTTCCTGGGTGATGCGCTGGACGAGATTTCCGACGAGACTGTGCGCGAGGCGTTTCTTGACCGGGTCATCCACTGGTTGCCGGCACACTGCTATCTGGCCGGCGAGTGGAAGGAATCCGCATGATGAACGAACACGCCGTCATCAAAGCGGGCGCAGGGGATAATTCCACGCAGGCCTATGACGTCGAGAAAATCCGCAAGGATTTCCCGATCCTGAACGAGATGGTTTATGACAAGCCGCTGGCTTATCTCGATAACGGTGCCAGCGCACAAAAGCCGAGCCAGGTGATCGAGGCGATGACGGCGTGCATGGAGCAGTATTATTCCAATGTGCATCGCGGCAACCACCGCATGAGCCAGCTCTCGACCCGCGCCTACGAAGACGCTCGCGAAAGCGTCGCCCGCTTTCTGAATGCCGGCGATCACCACGAAGTGGTGTTTACCAAGGGCGGCACCGAAGCGATCAATCTGGTGGCGTCGAGCTATGGCCGCACCTTCCTCAACGCCGGTGACGAAATCATCGTCACGGTCATGGAGCACCACGCCAATATCGTGCCGTGGCAGATGCTCCGGGCCGAGAAGGGCATTGTCATCAAGGTGGTGCCGATTGATGACGACGGCAACTTCCTGATGGATGAATTCGAGAAACTGCTGTCGGCGAAAACAAAACTGGTCTCGGTGCCGCACATTTCCAACGTGCTCGGCACCGTGCTGCCGGTCGCCGAGATTATCAGGAAGTCTCATGCCGCCGGTGCCAGGGTCCTGCTTGATGGCTGTCAGGCAGTGCCGCACACGAAAATCGACGTGCAGGCGCTGGGTGCGGATTTCTATGTGTTCTCAAGCCATAAACTGTACGGGCCGACCGGGATCGGTGTCCTTTGGGCTCCGCTCGATCTTCTGAACGCGATGCCGCCGTATCAGGGTGGCGGCGACATGATCGACCGGGTGACGTTCGAGAAGACGACGTATCAGGATGCCCCGCACCGTTTCGAGGCCGGCACCCCGGCGATCATCGAAGCCGTCGGTTTCGGGGCCGCCGCCAAATATGTGGAGCAGATCGGCCTGGAGAACATCCACACCCACGAAATGGGCCTGCTGCACTATGCGACCGAACGGCTTGGCACAATCGAAGGCCTGAAGATCATCGGCAATGCGGATGAAAAGGCCTCGATCATTTCGTTTGTCATGGACGATGCGCATATCTCTGATATCGGCACCATCATTGACCGCGCCGGGGTGGCGGTCCGTGTCGGCCATCACTGCGCACAGCCTTTGATGGATCGCTACGGCATTCCCGGCACGGCGCGTGCCTCGTTCGGGCTCTACAACACCAAATCCGAGATCGATGCGCTGCACGATGCGCTTTTGCTCGTGAAAGAGATGTTTTCGTAATGTTTGGACCGTTTAAAAAGAAGGCTGCAGAAGTGAACGAAAAACCGGCTGATGCGACCCCGCGCGATATCATGGATACGACTGATGCGGCGTCCGCGGACGATGCCGCCGGGATCAAGGCGGCCGAGGACAAGGTCAGGAAATCCCTTGAGCGTGATACCTTCGTGCCGCCGCCCGGCATGTCGTCGGGGACACCGAGCGGTATTCCGGGCTTTGACTACTCGCCGGTCAATCCGGACGAGGAATTCAAGGCCGCTGCCGGCACGCCGCTGCCCGAGGGTGCCGAGGTGGCCACGGCTGAAATCATCATCGAAGCGCTGCAGACGGTTTATGATCCGGAAATTCCGGTCAACATCTATGACCTCGGCCTGATCTATAATCTCAAGATCGACGAGAAGGGCGACATCAAAATCGACATGACCCTGACCGCGCCGGGCTGCCCGGTGGCCGGCGAGATGCCGGGCATGGTGGCACGCGCCGTCGAACTGGTCGAAGGCACCGGCGAGATCGAAGTGACGCTGGTCTGGGAGCCGCAGTGGACCCCCGATCAAATGTCCGAGGATGCCAAACTGGCGCTCGGCATGGGCTGATATGTTGATCGGTTGGCTGTGCCGGGCAGCGTGAGTCCCTTCTCCCTTGGGAGAAGGACAGGATGAGGGGGCCCCTCACCCTCCCATGCGCGAACGCACATGGGGCCCTCCCTCTCCCGGCGGGAGAGGGAAATTAGCACGGCTTGAACCGGCACCCAGAACGGATTACCTATAAGACAGAATTTATGGAGCAACCCCGATGAACGAACAGAGCAGACCGCAACTGATCAACCTGACCGATGCCGCAGCCGAGCATGTCCGCCAGCTGATGAGCAGAAGCGACACGCCGGTCGCCGGACTGCGCGTCAGCGTCTCGACGAAGGGCTGCTCGGGCTTGTCCTATGTGTTTGAATACGCAGAGGAAAAACGCCCGTTTGAGGAAGAGGTCGATCAGAACGGGGCGAAGATTTTCATTGATCCGATGGCCACCATGTTCCTGGTCGGTGCCGAGATGGATTACGAGGACGGCGCGCTCCGCTCCGGTTTCACCTTCAGCAATCCGAATGAAAAAAGCCGGTGCGGTTGCGGCGAAAGTTTCTCGGTCTGATCCGTTGAGCATGTTCAAGATGACTTTCGTCCATCCGGACGGACGCCGCCAGGAATGTGACGCCCCGGACGGGCTGTCGGTTCTGGAAGTGGCGCATCGCAACATGATCGATATCGAAGGGGCCTGCGAAGGCTCGATGGCGTGCTCGACCTGCCATGTTATCGTCGATGCCGACTGGTTCGGCAAGCTGGAACCGGCGGTCGAGGAAGAGGAAGACATGCTCGATCTGACGTTCGGTCTCAAGCGCACGTCAAGGCTGGGCTGTCAGATCCGCATGACCGCCGATCTTGACGGCCTCGTCGTCGCCCTACCCAGGGAACACCGTAATCTGATGTGACGTCCGTGTGAGAGGCCTACCGCACGCTCTCGAACCAGACCGCCAGCGCGACGACGGCAAGCATCGAGAGCGCCATGCCGACATTGACGGCGCGCTGTCCTTTCGGCCCGAGCGGCAGGTGCTTCAGGGTCGCACCAATCAGATTCCACAGCAAATGGATCGGCAACGACATCGCGCTAAAAATCACGAACTTCATCGCGACCTCGACAGGGGCGCTTTCCGGATAGAAATTGAAACCGCCGATGATGGTGGTAAACACCGCATAGGCTTTCGGATTGATCAGCGACAGCATGGCGCCGTTGAAAAAGCCCAGCGGCTTGTCGGTTTCGATGATGGCGATGCCGCTGCTTGACGTGGCAATGCGCCAGGCCAGATACAGCAGATAGCCGAGCGAGGCTGCGAGCAGCACTTCGCGTACATAGGGTGTGGCAAAGACCAGTGCCGCCAGTCCGCTGGCGACGGCACCCATGACCACGAGCGAGCCCAGAACAACGCCGGTCAGGTATGGCACGCCGGCCCGAAAACCGTACGCTGCGGCGTTGCCGGCAACGCTCAGCACGCCCGGTCCCGGCGTGATGATCAGGAAAAAAACGGCGGTGATGAAGCTCAGCACGCGATTATGCCGGACACATCAGGCCAGTTTCACCAGTTGCTTGCCGATGTTTTTGCCCTCGAGCATGCCGATGAAGGCGGCGGGTGCGGCTTTGATCCCTTCGGCGATGGTTTCCAGCGACACGAAGTTGCCGGCGGCGATCAGATCGGCAACCTCGGCGCGGGCTTCCGGCCAGCGTGCCTTGTGGGCCTGCAGCACGAAGCCTTCCATCCGGAGTGACTTGTCAAAAAACAGATGCAGGTTTTTGACGCCGTAATGGGTGCCGGTCTCGTTATAGGCCGACAGCACGCCGCAGACCGGGATGCGACCGAATTTGTTCATGTTGGCGAGCGCGGATTCCAGCACGGCACCGCCGACATTGTCGAAATAGATGTCGACACCGTCTGGTGCGGCGGCCCTGATTTGTTCCGCCAGATCGGGTGCCTTGTAATCAACACAGGCATCAAAGCCGAATGTATCGACCACCATCCTGCATTTGTCCGGCCCGCCGGCGATGCCGACGGCGCGCAAGCCCCACGCTTTGGCCAACTGACCGACGGTGCTGCCGACCGATCCGGCGGCGGCCGAAACCAGCACGGTTTCACCTTCTTTCGGCTGACCGGTGATTTTCAGGCCGACCCACGCCGTGGTCCCGGTCGAGCCGCAGGCACCGAGATAGGCGCTGAGCGGCACGCCATCCTTCGGTTCAACCACGAAATCGAGGTCCGAGCCGTCCGAGCTGACGAACGTCTGCCAGCCGAGCCTGCCGACGACATGGGTACCGACGGGGAAATCGGGATTCTTCGTTTCGATCACTTCACCCAGAACCCGACCGATCATCAGATCACCCGGCTGCAGGAAGCGCGGCGCATAGGTCCAGCCGCCGCCCATCAGCATCCGCTGATAGGGGTCGAGCGACAGATACAGGTTCTTCAGCAGAAATTGCCCGTCTGCGATATCCGGCATCGGCGCGGACACGATGCGGAAGTTGTCCGGCGTCGGCAGGCCATCGGGCGTGCTGTTGAAAAGAACCTGCGTGTTGGACATTTTCCGCTCCTCTATCGTAATTTCTGTTCGAGTTGCTTATCTTGGGTGTAAGGCCGGGTCAAACAACCCGCAGTTAAACCTTTGGGGAAGAAACATGGATCAGGCATTACGGCAAAAATTTGAAAGTGTCGCCACAGCGACCCTGACCACGGTGATGCTGAAGCGCGGCCTCAGGACCACCTGGCTCAGGGGCACCATGCCCTATACGGCGGCTGACAAGCGTGTTGCCGGACCGGCCTTCACCATGCGCTTTGTGCCGGCGCGCGAGGATCTGGCAACGCCGGAAGCCTGGAAGTCCCCGAATTCGACCCGCGCTGCCATCGAGGACATGCCGCAAGGCTGCGTCTGCGTCATTGATGCGCGCGGCTGCGACAGCGCCGGTGTGATGGGTGATATCCTGACGGCACGCATGAAAAAACGCGGTGTCCTGGCCATGGTCACCGACGGCGTGATGCGTGACAGCGCCGGCGTCAAGGCGGTCGGCCTGCCGATCTGGTGCAACGGCACGGCGGCACCGGCGGCGGTGCATCAGCTGGCCTTTGTCGGCTGGCAGGAAGCGATTGGCTGCGGCGGCACGGCGATCTTCCCTGACGACATCATTGTTGCTGATGATGACGGCGCGGTGGTGGTGCCGAAAGCAATTGCCGAGGAGGTCATCGAAGCCGCCATCGAACAGGAAAAGCTCGAAGCATGGATCGTCGGCGAGGTCGAAAGGGGCCGCGCCTTGCCGGGCCTGTACCCGGCGAATGAGGAAACACTCGCCCGTTATCGGGCGGAAACCGGTAATAAATAAGGACTGAAATCATGGACGACGCCCGCAAACCGCAAATCCCGGATCCCTATACCGGCCCCAATGTCACCGGCGGTCTCGCCGAGATTTTCGTGCAGGATGCCTTCGCCAATGATGATCCGCGCCTGTGGGTGCCGCTGTCTCCGGACCGCTGGTCCCGGCCGTTGTGTCTGAACGTCTCGCAGGGCTATTGGGTGCATCTGACCAAGGTGAAGGGCGGCGGCTTCCTGTCCCGGCACCGTCATCCGGCACCGGTGCACGGTTTTGTCATCAAGGGCTCGTGGCGCTATCTGGAACATGACTGGGTGGCCGGGCCGGGCTCGTACCTGTTCGAGCCGCCGGGTGAGATTCACACGCTTGTCGTTGACGAGGATTGTGACGAGATGATCACGCTTTTCCACAACACCGGTGCGTTGATCTATTGCGACGAGAACGGCAAGACGACAGGGACCACGGATGTGTTTGACCGGATCGACGCCTGCCGCCGGCATTTCGCGAACGTCGGCCTCGGTGCCGATTATGTCGAGAACTTTATTCGCTAGGGCAGGGGCAGGGCATGGCCTTCTTTACTTCGGGTTTCTCCCGCCCGCCGTTGATTGCGGCGGTACTGCTGCTGAGCGGCTTGCTGGCCTACAAGCTGTTCACGCCACAGCCGGTCAACGATCCGTGGCGGTTGAAGCCGGACGATGCGCACGTTGTCGAAATGGGGGCTCAGCTTTATCAGCAGCACTGCGCCTCCTGCCACGGTGCTGATCTGGCCGGCGAGCCCGACTGGCAGCAGCGCAAACCGGGCGGCCGCCTGCCGGCACCACCGCACGATGCGACCGGCCATAGCTGGCATCATGACAATGCGGCGCTGTTCAATGTCACCAAGTTCGGCCCGCAGTACGTCGCCGGTGCCAAATACGAGAGCGATATGCCGGCTTTCGATGGCGTGCTGTTGGACAAGGAGATCCTCGCCGTGCTGTCCTATATCAAGTCGACCTGGCCGGCCGAGGTGCAGGCGACCCACGACGAGATCAACAAACGCGCCGAGAGAAACTGACCCCTCACCCTGTCCCTCTCCCAAGGGAGAGGGGACTCACGGCCAACGACCCCTCTCCCTTGGGAGAGGGTGGCGCGAAGCGACGGGTGAGGGGGTAAATCGACATTGAAGCGCCCCTCTGAACGTCGTAAATGATCTGGGGCCAAATGGGGGAACACGACCGATGAGTACCATCAAGATTGCCGAGCGGATCAAGCGTATCGAGGCGTCGGCCAGTTCCGTCGCCTCGCAGAAAGCCCGCGCCATGAAGGCCGAAGGCAAGGACGTGATCGCGCTGTCCGCCGGCGAGCCGGATTTCCCGACCCCGGCGCATGTCATCGAGGCTGCTTTCGAAGCAGCGAAAGCCGGCGAGACCCGCTACACCAATGCCGCCGGCACCCCGGCGCTGAAGCAGGCGGTGATCGACAAGTTCAAGCGCGAGAACGGGCTCAGCTACTCGATGGACGAGGTGATGGTCGGTTCCGGCGGCAAACAGCTTCTGTTCGATGCCCTTGTCGCCACGGTCGAGGAAGGGGACGAGGTCATCATCCCGGCACCGTACTGGATTTCCTATGTCGATCACGTCAAGTTCTCGGGCGGCACACCGGTGATCGTGCCGACCACGGTGGCCAACGAATTCAAGCTGACGCCTGCCGATCTCGAAGCGGCGATCACGGCCAATACGCGCTGGCTGATCCTGAACTCGCCGTCGAACCCGTCGGGCGCTGTCTATGACAAAAAAGACCTGAAGGGTCTGGCCGAGGTTTTGCTGAGGCATCCCCACGTCGCCATCTTTGCCGACGATATCTATGAGCACATCATTTTCGACGGTGCCGAGTTTTCAACCATCGCCGCCGTCGAGCCGGCCCTGAAAGACCGCACCGTGACCATGAACGGCGCGTCCAAGGTCTATTCCATGACCGGCTGGCGGATCGGGTATTGCGGGGGTCCGGCGGTGCTGATCAGGGAAATGACCAAGCTGCAGCAGCAGGTCACGGGCTCCAATTCGTCTGTCAGTCAGGCGGCGGCACTGGCGGCTTTGAACGGGCCGCAGGATTTCGTGCCGAAGAACACGAAAAGCTTTCAGGACCGCCGCGATCTGGTGGTCTCGATGATCAATCAGGCGAAGGGCCTGAAATGCCCGACACCAAAGGGCGCGTTCTATGTGTTCCCGAGCTGCGCCGAACTGATCGGCAAGAAGACGCCCGCAGGCAAGGTGATCGAAACCGATACCGATCTCGTCCTGTATTTCCTGGAAAGCGAAGGCGTCGCGGTGGTGCAGGGCGCGGCCTACGGGATGTCACCGTTTTTCCGGATTTCCTATGCCGCTTCCGAGGATGAATTGCGCAGTGCCTGCGAACGCATCCAGCGAGCCTGCGCCCAACTCAGCTGAGCGTGATCAAGTCTGTTCTTTGGGTGCAGGCGTCAGCATGTCGATGACGAACGCCAGCGCGATGGCGGCGGCGCTGATCTGAAACAGCACGTCATAGTGGCCGGTAATCTCGTATATATAGGAAAAAGCATAGGCGGCACCCGCCTGGCCGACGGAAAAGCCGACGGTGGCGTAGCTCCAGGCGCTGCGCTGCAGGGCAGCGTCGGTGCCGCTCATCTGATGGGCGCGGCCGACGATCAGCGGCACGATGCCGGGTACAAGGGCACCGACCAGGAAACTGGATAGCGACAATGTCAGATGTGAAGAACCGGCCACGGTCAGGGCAACGGCCAGGGACTGTACGAACAGGAAAATCCTGAGCGTTGCGCGAAAGCCGATCCTGTCGGCGATTTTGCCGGCGGCGAGTGGTCCGAGCGCAGCACCGATGCCGAAGATGACCCAGTATCCGGAGCCGACGGCGATGCCGAGCTTCAACTCCCGGGCTGCATAATCGACCAGAAACACCATGTGCGCGACCATGCCGACGGCAGCCAGGGCATAGACCACATACAGGCTTGAGAACGCCGGGCTGAAGGCCGAGCGGCGTGCATGTGTGGTCGGCGGCGTCTGGGCCGGGCCATCCGTCATCGGCCAGTAACGCCAGGCGGCGAGGCTTAAAATCAGCGAGATGATGCCGAGCCCTGCCCATGTTTCCATAACGCCGATATGGATCAGTGCCGGCACCAGCGTGCCGCTGAGCGCGATGCCGAGGCCGACACCGGTAAAGATGATGCCGCCGGCTAGCCCGCGCTTCGATGCCGGAACATGCGGCAGCACGGTTGCCGCCGCCATCACCATCAGCACGCCGCCGCTGACCCCGGCCAGAAAGCGCCAGACGAAAAACCACACGAAGGATACCGGCTGCATGCAGGCGAAGAACGAAACGACCGCCAGCAGCATCATGAAGCGGAGTAGCCGGTGCGGGGCAAAGTGCGTCGCCAGCCACTTGCCGCCGAGCGCACCCGCAAGATAGCCGGCCAGATTGGCGGCACCCAGATAGATGGCGGTGATTTCGGCAAACCATCCGGCTTCGATCAGGGTCGGCAGCAAGGGGGTGTAGGCAAAGCGGGCGAGGCCGATGCCAACCAGCGACGCGGCCAACCCGGCCAGAGCAAAAGGCAGCCAGGTCTGTGTCGTGGAGGTGTTATTGCTCATCGGCGGGCTCGTTTCATGTCGGCACAATAGAGTCCGATTAGAAATACTGTTGTAATATCAATGGATTACTATTTCATTGACCGTCATCCCCGCGAAGGCGGGGTCCCCGCCTTCGCGGGGATGACGAGGTGTTATAAATATAGTTGTTGCAACTCATTGTTACCAATTCAAAACTTTCGGATCAGATGCTGTCCCGACAAAAATGATTGGCGCTCGGTCCTTTGAATTGGATACCCTCCGATAATGTTTGAACTGCATCCAACCCTGGCCAAAGACAGTCTGCCGATCAGCGATGATGCGGTGTTCATGATCCGCCTGATCAACGATGCCCGATTTCCGTGGGTGCTGATTATCCCGAAGCGGGCCGGGGCGCAGGAGTTGCATGATCTTCCGGCCGATATGTTCGATCAGGCGATGCACCTGTCAGGACGGCTTGGCCGGATCATGAAGACCGCGTTCAGGGCCGACAAGATCAACACCGCGGCCATCGGCAATATGGTCGAACAACTGCACATTCATGTTGTTGCCCGCAGCCTGGGCGATGCCGCATGGCCGGCACCGGTATGGGGGTCCGGCCCGATGCAGCCGCTCGGCGATGCCGAGGCGGCGACACGGATCACGCTGATACGGGATGGCCTTGCAGGGCCTGGGTAATTTTGGCGATCTCGAAAAAGGCGTCAATCATGCGCGCATTGCGTCGTTCCATCAGGCAGTTGACGTGTGCGGTGGTGTAGATATCGGCGTCCGAAACCTCAAGAGCGTGCAGATCGGGATGCGCGATGAATTCGATATCCGAAACCATACCGATGCCGATGCCCTTGGCGACGGCCAGCCAGACGGCTTCACGGCTGCCGATCTCCATCACCGGATTAATACTGACGCCATGCTTCCTGAGTGCCGCTTCCAGGGCCAGACGTGTTGTCGAGCCGCGCTCGCGCAGCACCATGCGTTCGCCCTCAAGCTCGGCAATGCGGATCTGTTTTTTTCTGAAAAACCGGTGCGACTTGTTGACGAAGATGACCACCTTGTGGCGGCTGTAGGGCATGGCAAAAATATGCGGGTCATCCTCGATGTGGGCCAGTACGGCGACATCGGCCGAATAGTCGAGCAGCTTGTTGACCATCTCGCGGGAGTTGCCGACGGTGACGGCGAGGTGAATGCCCGGATAACGCTCTGAAAATGCGCTGAGCATCTCCGTGGCGTGGAACGGACCGACGGCACCGACCCTGAGCGTGCCGGTATGGAAACCGCCAAAGGCATTCAGGACGTCGCGGGCCTCGCCTTCCAGATCAATGATCCGGCGCGTAATCACGAACAGGGCCTCGCCGGCCTCGGTCAGGGTGACTTCACGGCCCCGGCGATGGAACAGCTCTACCTTGAACATGTCCTCAAGGGCGCGAACCTGACTGGTCAGCGTCGGCTGACCGACGTTGAGAACGCGCGATGCCGCGGTAAAGCCCCTTTCGGTGGCGACGGCGTGGAAGGATCTGAGTTGTGTAAATATCATTGCTTTTTTAGATATATATCATCTTAATTATGAATTTGTCCAATAGTTAGACTCGCTTCATCATCCTTCAGTCTGATGGCTTTAAAGTCGACCGCTAAAAATCGACAGGCACAGACTGGGAGAAACAATGAAAGACCCCGCGAGCATTTTTTGCGCTATCCGTGGCCGTTCTCGTTTCAGAGACGGCATGCGTGCGGACAGTGTCATCTGTCGGCGAACCCCACTGAGTGTTCAGAACAGGGGCCACGCCCAATATTCCAAAAAAGGAAATAAAAAGGAAACAGTCTGCCGGTGATCATGCCGGCGACAAGCATACAGTCATTTTAACGGGAGACATCCAATGACATCTAACAAGCATGTTTTCGGCGTGGTCGGTTTGGCTGCAGTGATCGGTCTGGCCTTCACGGGTTCGGCCAAAGCGGCAGAGTGTGAAAATCCTGATGCGCTGACGTTTGCAATCGTACCGACCGAGGAATCGGTTGCTGAATTGACACTCTACAAACCGGTTACCGACCGCATGGCCAGACTGACCGGCAAGAAAATCCAGTTCTTCATGCCGACCTCCTATGCATCCGTGGTTGAGGGCATGCTGAGCAAGTTCGTCGACGTCGCCGTGCTTGGGCCGTACGCCTATATCATTGCCAATGAAAAGGACAAGAACGTCGAGGTCTTTGCCACATACGCCAAGAAAAAGGGCGTGATGCAGGAAGAGGGCCCGGGTTACAAGGCGGCCCTGATCAGCAAGAAAGGGTCAAAATTCACGACCATCGAGTCCCTGAAAGGGGCAACGGTCGGCCTGACCGATCCGGGCAGCACGTCCGGCGAACTGATGCCGCGTGTTGTTTTCGGCAGGGTCATCGGCACGGATATTTCGAATTACTTCGGTAAAACCCCCTATACGGGCAGCCACGAGCTGTCGGCGGTCGCTGTCATGAAAGGCACCGTTGATGCGGCTTTCGTTGCGACGCACCGTTTTGACAATGTCGTTGCCAAGGGCGAAACCAGCCTCGACGACGTCAATGTGCTGTGGATGTCAAAGCCGGTTCCGCAAGACCCGTTCGTTTATCGGGGCACCCTGTGCGAAGACCTCAAGGCTAAAATTCGCGACACGTTCCTTGGCCTTTCCCAGGAATCCGCTGCGAAGAAATTCCTTGAAAACGTGAAATCGGAAAAATTCGTGCCGATGTCGTCCGAGGATTACGATATCATCCGCGATCTGAAAAAAGCCAAAGACGAGCTCAAAAAGAAAAGCTGAGCTCTCCGGGCGGCCGGTTTTCCTGGTTGCACATCGACAATCGGTCGCCCGCTTTCTTTGTTCATTGATTATAACCGCCTCACAAGAGACGACGGGATAGCTTTAACATGACTGTATTAAAAGTCAGCGATCTGCGAGCACGCTATAGCGCCAGCGGACCGGAAATCCTGAAGGGTATTTCCTTCGAGGTCGAAGATAACGATTTCTTCGCGATCATCGGGCCAAGCGGTGCCGGCAAGTCGACCCTGATACGCTGTATCAACAGACTGGTTGAGCCGACGTCCGGCACAATCATCTTCGACGGGCGCAACGTGACGACCCTGAATCGCCGTGATCTGCGCCGGGTGCGCCGTGACATCGGCATGATCTTCCAGGAATTCAATCTCATCAACCGGATGAGCGTGATGGATAACGTGCTGTCGGGCAGGCTCGGCTATACGTCGGATATCAGGGCCCTGTTCAGGGCGTTTCCGCGCAAGGATATCGAACATGCGCTGATGCTGCTGGAACGGGTCGGTCTGATGGACCATGTCGACAAGCGCGCCGACGAGTTGTCCGGCGGGCAGCGCCAAAGGGTCGGTATCGCCCGGGCGCTGATGCAGAATCCCAAACTGATGCTGCTGGACGAGCCGACCTCGGCGCTGGATCCGAAGATCTCGCGCGAGGTTATGGAACTGATCAAGCAGATGGCGCAGGAACTGAAAGTGCCGTGTCTCTGCAATATTCACGACGTCCAGCTGGCAACCGAATTCTGTAACAAGATCATCGGTCTGCAGGATGGCGTCACGATGTTCTCGGGCCCGACCGAGCAAATGGACGAAGCGAAGCTTGGCGAGATTTATGCCATGGAAGTGTTGTAGATCATGGCTATGAACACCCGTCTTGACGCTGCCGATTATCGCCTGCAGGCAGACGGCGTTGTCGAAAAACGCCGCCGCAGCCGATATATATCCGGTGGGGTCTACGCGTTACTGCTGGGTCTGGTGATCTGGAGTGTCGACGTTACCATCATCCAGGACACGGACTGGGAACGGATGGGTTCGCTGGGCCAGGTTCTGGAATCGGTGAACCGCTTTATCGGCTTCGATGCCGGCGTCTTCAGCGACTTGCTGGTGCCGACCATCGAGACGCTGCTGATCGCCTGTTTCGGCACATTCCTCGGTCTGATCCTGTGTATCCCGGCGGCCTGGTTCGGGGCCATGAATATCACCCCTTACAAGCCGGTCACGTATCCGCTTGCCCGGTTGATGATGACCCTCAGCCGGTCCATTCATGAAATCGTCTGGGCGCTGTTCTTCGTCTCCGTGGTCGGTCTTGGTGCCATGGCCGGGGTTCTGGCAATTGCTGTCCGTTCCGTCGGCTTTATCGCCAAGATGACGGCCGAAGCGATCGAGGATATCGATTACGGGCCGGTCGAAGCGATCCGCGCGGTCGGCGGCTCGCCGTTTCAGGTGATCCTTTACGCCATCCTGCCGCAGGTGCTGCCGCAGATCGTCAGCGTTGTCATCTTCGAATGGGAAATCAATATTCGCCGTTCGGCGGTGCTCGGACTGGTCGGAGCCGGCGGTCTCGGCCTTGTCTTCTTCAGGCAGATGAACACCTACAACTATCACGGCGTGACGACGGTCATCCTCGCCATACTTCTCATCATTATTGTCGGCGAGGTGGTGTCTTACTTCATCCGCCGCCGCCTGATCTAGGGAGGACGGCATGGCCTCAGAACAAACGATGTCCGTCAACAAACCCGCCAGGCGGCAGTGGCGCCGCTTCAAGTATCCGCAATCGCTGTATTCGTATAGTGCCTGGCTGATTGTCTTCGGTGTGATCGTCTTCAGCATCGAGTTTCTGAACATTCCTCTGGACCGCCTGTTCGGTATCATGGGACGCATGGGTGATATCCTGGCGGCGCGATACTATCCGCCGGATATCGAATACATCATGGACCGTGATTATCTCGGTTATGTCGTCGAGACGATCCAGATGGCCTATCTGGGCGCCCTGTTCGGATTGCTGATCGCCGTGCCTGTGGCGTGGTGTGCTTCCTACAACCTGACGCCCAGCCGCCGCTATGTCTATCCGGTGGCGAGACTGTTTTCCATGGCCTGCCGCGCCGTGCACGAAACGATCTGGACCATTCTGTTCGTCTCGATCCTCGGCTTCGGGATGCTGCCCGGCGTGCTCGCGCTGACTTTGTTCAGCGCCGGTTTCGCCATCAAACTTATGTCGGAAGAAATCGAATCCGTAAATATGGGGCCGGTCGAGGCGATGCGCGCGACCGGGGCCAACCTGTTTCAGGTCGTGATTTTCGGTGCCTGGCCGCAGCTCCGCGTCGCCTTTACCGGTATCGCGATCTACACCTGGGATGTCGCATTCCGGGCGGCGACTGTGGTCGGGTTCTTCGGTGCCGGCGGTATGGGCTGGTATCTGAAGCGCAACGTCTTGCAGATCGAAACCGAGCGGGTTGCTGCGATCATCCTGTCGATCATTGTCCTGGTCATTATTTCCGAAGCCTTGTCGGCCTGGGCACGCAATACCGTCATGAAGATGAAGTAATACCTTAACAATGCTGTCGGTGTGAGCCGGTAAACTGGAGAATAAGAAAATGACAAAGACTGGTCGTGCTGTCGTCTATGATGCGCCGAACGCACCGTTCAAAATTCGCGACTATCCGGTCCGCGATGTTGCAATCGATGAAGCACTGGTGCGGATCACCATGTCGACGATCTGTCGCTCCGACATTCATTCCTATCAGGGGCATCGGCCTAACCCGTGCCCCGGTATCCTCGGGCATGAAATCGTTGGTGTTATCGAGCAACTCGGCAAAACCATCACCCACGATATGCGTGGCGACAAGCTGAACATCGGCGACCGGGTGACGTGGACGGAATTTTTCCATCACGGTCCGTCCTATTACCGCGATGTGCACGATATGCCGCAGAAATCAAAGGGGCTCAGGAAATACGGCCACGATCTGGCCGAAGAAGACCCGCATTTTCTCGGTGGCTTCGCTGAGTACTGCTATATCCTGCCCGGAACAGGTATTCTGAAACTGCCCGACGGGATCACCGATGAAGAGGCGACGCCGCTGAATTGCGGTGTGGCAACGATGATTTCCGTAACCGAAGCCGCCGCCATCGATATCGGCGATACCGTCGTCGTGCAGGGGCTTGGTCTGCTTGGCCTATATGGTTGCGCCATCGCCAAGGCCAGAGGTGCCCGCAAGGTGATCGGACTGGACGGGGTCGCCAGTCGTCTTGATCTGGCCCGCCGTTTCGGTGCCGATGTCACTTTTGATATTTCAAAGATGAGCACCGATGATCTGGTCGCAGCGGTAAGGGCTGAATGCCCACCGGACGGTGCCGACGTCGCGATCGAGGTGTGCGGCTATGCCGACGCCGTGCCGGTCGGCGTTCGGATGCTCAGGGTCGGCGGCTGTTACGTGATCGCTGGCCTGGTCAGTCCCGACGCCAATTTCACCATAGACGGCAATCTGATCCTGCGCGGCTGGATCAACATCAAAGGGGTGCATAACTATCACCCCCGGCACCTGATCCAGGCGCTCGACTTCGTCATGAGCAACAAGGACCGGTTCCCGTTCGCAGACATGGTCGATTCGAAATTTTCCCTCGACCAGCTCGACGAGGCGTTTGCCCGCGCTGCCGACCGCAGTGTGCTGCGGGCTGCAATCGTGCCCTGATCTGAAGCCGCTGATTACTCGAACATCGCCCGCAGGTTAAGGAAATGCATCCCGGCACCGATACAGAGATAGAGAAAACTGCCGATACCGGCAAACATCGAGAAATTAAACGGTGGCGTATCCTCTTTTGAGGTCAGGCAGATGATGAGCGAGAGGACACAGACAACGGCACCGATGATCCATGCCTGCACGCTGTATTTTGCAGCCCATGCGGCAAGCCCCGAGAGATACAAAGCCAATATAAATAATGCTGCAAGTTGGTTCGCGGACATCGGGGGTTTCTTGACGTCAGTTTCTGATATGCCGGCCACGACGAGGCAGCCCATTATGAATAGATAATAATCCGGGGGAACGGAAGCGGAAAAACGTTTTTGCCTCCGGCAACCAGATTGCGTTACCGGCGCGGCAAGGTGACCATAACGGTTGTTCCCTTGCCGGGTTTACTTTTGATATCGAGCGTGCCGTCATGGGCTTGCACCAGCGACTTGACGATGGCCAACCCCAGACCCACCCCATCCTGGGATTGGTAGGGGTCAGACACGCCCTTGACGAAGGGATCCGTGATCAGGGCTATTTTATTCTCGGGAATGCCGATACCGGTATCTGAGACCTTGAGTATATGAGACTCATCCGTTGCCTCGGCTGAAAGCGTCACGCAGCCATCACGTGGTGTGAACTTTATGGCATTGGCGAGCAGGTTGAGGATGATTTTCTTGACGGCCTGCTTGTCGGCATGAGCCGGCGGCAGATCACCGGGGATTTTCACGACGACGTCTACGCCGAGCGAACGGGCTTCGCTTTTGATGATCAACCGGCATTCCTCGACAACTTCAGCGATTTGCACGTCCTGTTTGTTTGTGCTCAGCATGCCGGCCTCGATCGCCGTGACATCAAGTATGTCGCCGATCAGCGACAGTAAATGCTCTCCGCTCCAGCGAATGTCGTTGGCGTATTCCTGGTATCTGTCGTTGATCGCACCGAAGTATTGAAGGCTGATGGCGTCGGCAAATCCAATGATTGCATTGAGCGGGGTGCGCAGATCGTGACTCATGGCTGCCAGAAAATCGGACTTTCCGCGGTTTGCCGATTCTGCTTCCGCCATGGCGGTTTCAGCGGCTGATTTGGCGGCAATCAGGGCTATCTGGGCTTCTTTCATATCCGTAATATCGGTGCCGATGCCCCGGTACCCGAGAAATTTCCCTGCCGGACCAAAAACCGGCGTGCCGCTGATGCGTGCGAGAATGGATTTTCCGTCATGAGCAGAAAATCCATATTCAAAATTTCTGAAGGGACGTCGGGCCTCCAGATCAGCCATATGGTTCGCCCATTTGGCCTTGTCTGCATCCATACTGGCCGGGTCAACGTAGCGTGTCCGTGACGTGCCGATTTTGTCTTCGGGACGGAACCCGGTGATTTCAAAGTATCGTTGCGAATGATAGCTGAACTTGAGATCCGGACCCATCTCCCAGAACCAGTCCGAGCCCAATTCGGCGAAATCCCTGAAGCGTTGCTGACTTTCCTGCGCTGCCTTTTCGGCTTGAACCCGTTCTGTGATATCCGAATATGTCGTCACAAAGCAGCCGTTCGCCAGCGGCCTGCCGACAACTTCGACAATTCTGCCATTATATCTGTGTCGGTGGACCCGGTAGGGGGCAAATGTCCTGGCGATGGCCATGCGCTCTTCATAGCGTTCGTCGGCTGTTCCCTGGCCGCGGTAACTGCCTTGATCCGCGGCAAAGCGAACCCACTTTGAAAAGGGATCACCCGCGGCAAACTGATCCGGGGGCATGTCGAGAATTTCAAGAAACCGGCGGTTATAGCCGAGGACGATCAAATCCTTATCATAAACAACGACGCCCTGATCGACGTTGTCCAATGCAATTTCAAAGACGTTCCCTATGCTATTCGGCATGGGCCGATGATACGCCATTTCAACGCATTTCGAACATAAAACCTTTGGGTGGGAGCTGTTTATCAGCAGCAGACTCACGACCGTCACGATAATTGACCATGGCAGTGTTTATAGCGTTTGCCGGAGCCGCAAGGACAGTCGGCGTTACGCGAAACATTGCCCCAAGTATAATAGGCTTCCTGGACAAAATCCTCTTTTTCCCAATCGCCGCCTGCCTTTGCGGGTAAAATAGCTGACGGATCATTGATCGTAGCAAGTGCCATGTCCCGCATCTCATCGAGAATACCTGCGAGTTCATTGGCAATGAATGATCCAAGCAACCGACGCTTGTCATGATCATCAATGCGTCCCAGGTAATGTCGAACACATATCAGGATTGAATCCAGCGTGCCGCGGAACATCACGATGATCGCTGCGGCTGAAGAGTTCAGGGCTAATTTGCTGTCCGCCATTGTATATTCAACAGTGCGGTTTGTCAGTTCCATGAAGGCAAGCAGGTAACGTAAGTCTGTATAGGCATCGGGGTTGCCCAGTAATTCCTTTGCCCGGGTGACAAAGCGTTCGATTTCTTCAATGAGCCGGGATTCATTCCAACTGGCGCGGAACCAGTCGCTATCCATGACCACGGTCCTTTCGGAGACCCTGGTCAGATCGTGACGTTTTGCTTCCGGGCTTCCCTTAAGCTGTAATTCACCGGAACGGATGGGTTTCGCACCTTCGACACGGGCACCATTGCTGCAGTTTACGATGCGCCGATCTGCACCAAAGAAGGCAATCGTCTCCCGGATAACCTTGAGCCCTGAAAGAAAATCCTCGGACGCAAAAAACTGCCCTTCGAAGTTGGCGGGCACCCGGGTTTCATACTTGCGCGTATAGCCGACAATTGCGTTGTCGGTGAAAAGTACGTTGTCCCTGGCGTGATCGAGGCCGTCACCACGTGAGCCAAAGTCAGTACCAAGCATGTAAATCTCGGAAGCACCGATATCCAGTGCGAGCGAAAAGCTCGCATTGACGACCAATGGCCCGGATACGCGCAAGGACTGGCGCTCATTGCGGCAATACAATGGATGCGGACTTATGCCCTCCCGAAAGTAATAAATGACATTGTCGAAAAATGGCACGATGTGCGGTTCAATAGATGTGGTTGTCACAAGGCAAACCGGAGACAGGTCAAACTCCCGGGCCAGTTGGTTAATCGACGAAAAGACGTGAATATTTTCCATTTCGACGTGAAAATCAGGAACGATACCGTTGACCAGCATGGAACGGATCGCTGTTCCGGTTGTAATGATGATGGCGCTATCGGCGTGCTTTTTGATGAAATCCAGATCGTCGTCCAGTGATGGCCCGGCACCGACCACAAAGACAGGGGTTGAGAGGACCGGTTCTTCGGTGCGGACAAAAATCCTGTTTGGCGGGTTATGCAGGTTGAGATATGAGTTCTTCATCATCAGCGTTTCGTCGAGCATGAAGCCGGGTAAATACATAAGTGGCGCATTTAAAAGCAAACTTTGCGCAACAGCTTGCGCCCGCTCCGGATCACCATACGTAAAGATTTTGGTGCCATCGAATGCTGCCGGATTGTGCTCTGTAACGACGCGCTGAATCTGGTTCATGACGATATCTATCGGCTCGTCAATGGTTACAAACACGCCGCCGCCACCTTTTTCCATGCGTTCAAAAAGTGCATGCCACGGATAGACGTGCAGCGAGTGATGAAGGTTGTCTAGATCTGGGTCTATGATCTGCAAGAAGACGGGAGAAACAGCGTCAACAAGTGGATCAATGTGTAATCCGAGATCAATGCCGAAAATCAGGAAAAAAAAGCACTGACCGTTCGGAGCCCCCTTGGCGAAGCTGATCGCGTTCGTGCGCGCCTGAATGAGCAGTTTTTTCAGGAACCGGTTGCCAAAGCGATCAAATCGTCCGAGTTCCGGAGGAGTCAGTGCAATTGTTGTTGGGAAATCCTTGAACTTTTGCACCAATGCGTCGGCGTGGGCACGGGCGCGATAGCCGAAAACCGCATTACCGTTCTTTAAAATTTCTGGATTGCCCGATTCATCGAACACAAGCTTTGACACGGGTCGGTGTCCGACAAGGTATTTGTGGACGTGTGGATTATGTTGTTTGAACGCGGCAAGATTTTTTTCGAACAAGATTTCAGCGTCTTGCATTTAGCGGTTCTTACCTGACAAAAAAGATTTAACCAGGGACGTGATTGAGTAAATTTTCAGTCAATATACCGCGTCTGTCAGTATATTTTTCAGTTTAAGACATCATCCGCGGTTATCAACAGATGCCGTTCAGGGCTGAGCCTTGAAATACGGCAGATCGTCTTCATTGGTGCAGCCAAGGGTTACCAGTCGCTCCGTTATTTTGACGGCGCGCTGATATTTCGTTTCGCATTCGCTGCGTGACAAGGCATTCATGTGCGGGCCGACAAGGGCAACGCCGTAATTGGCCTGCAGCGTCCTGACTTTTCGTCGGGTTCCGAGGCCGTCGGCAATCCAGCCCAGATCAAATTCCATCTGTTTGACGACGCTGTAACCGCGATTGAGGATATCCGCCCGCATTTCGGCTTCGGTCGCCAGGGTCGTTTCCCAATAGGCGCCTTCCGAAGTGGATGCCTCTGCCGATGCCCGAACGAAGGCATCGCAAAATAACAGATAGGCAATTTCCTGTTGTGACGCGGTGCGCCAGGCACTGTCGGCAAGGCTGTTCCAGACGGAAATGTTCAGTCCGGCATAAATTTCCGGGACCTTGGTGAAGAAAATTTTATGCAGCTTGTTATCGTTGATCGTCAGATCGAGCCTGCGTTCCTTGTAAATATCAACCGCCGAGTAGATACCGCATACGGGACACGCATCACCTTCCGTCTCGTTTTTTCTGTAGATATGCGAACAAGGCAGGCCGCGCGCGATATCGTTTTTACAGAGAAGATAGGTTTCCGGCTCATTCTCATCGTCCTGTTGCTGGCCGATCCAGTTGAAGCGGTTCTGAAACTGCATAAAGGATCGTGGCGGCGACCACAGGGTCCATTTGAGCTTTTCAACCGGACCAAAAGTCGTCCAGTTCGAGCTGACATCAATGACGACGCATTTTGTCTTGCCCGGCGATGAGCGCAGCCCGCGGCCGACGGACTGCCCCCACAGGACTTTCGATAACGTCGGCCGCATATGCACGATGATGTTGCATTCGGGGTTGTCCCATCCTTCCGTCAGCACGCCAACGGAAACCAGGGCCTCGATATCACCGCTGTTGTGGCCGCTCAGAATTTGGCGTCGCTCCTTCAGCGGTGTGCCGGCCGTGATGATCGCTACCGTGACGCCGATGCTTTCGATTCTGTCGCGCGTGATCTCGGCGACCCGGATATCGGGGCAAAACCATGCTGATATCGGCTGGGCATCGATTGCCGCCCGTTCTTCCATGTAGGCACGGATGGCATAATCAAGCATGGATGATTTGATGATCTCGTCGGTCAGCCGCGAGACGGGAAATTCACCGGCACTGACATCGATATGATCCAGATCCAGATCGTGAACAAAATGCGGACGGTACTCCGGCTGGACGAGAATGCCTTCTGATATGAGATCCTGGATATCCGCACAGTCTATGATCGCATCAAACGCCAGACTGAGTTGATCGCGCTGATCCCCGGTACGCCGTTCCGGCGACGCGGTCAGGCCCATGAAGTGGGCCGTCTGTTTACCATCCTTTTTGAATTTTTCGATGATGCGCCGGTAACCGCGCCCGTTCGGTGACACACGATGCGCCTCATCGACAATGATCAGGTCGGCCTTGGGGATGGCGTCATCCAGAACTTCCCTGGCCCGCATGCTGGTCGACAGCAGGATGTCATAATCGTCGAAAGCCGTTCCCTTGTCGGAAACGGCCAGCGTCCTGACACGCCTGCTTTCACCCAGCGCCTCCTGCAGCTGATCCAGCAGCACGAGGCGGTGGCAAAGGACAATGACTTTCTTGTCGGCATAAAACTGATCAATGATTTGCCGTGCAAGCACGGTTTTTCCGGCACCGGTTGGTGCTTTTAATATGAACCGTTTATAGGTGGCCGAGATCGACGGGAAATCATCGATGATTTTCTGCTGCCAGTTTCGAAGCTGCATTAAAATCCTAACAAAATAAACAAAGCCAGCGAGTATACATGATTTACGTTGGATAGCCACAAAAGGGTGGCCGCAAGAGGTGGATACATATTGGTTCCCGACGACACAGAAAAGGCCGCATTGTCAGGGACAACCACTGATGATGCAGGAAGTCGCTTTCAGGGACCTTACAACGCTGAAATGCGCAAGGGCCGTATTGACGTCGATCAGGCCTGAACGGCGGGCAGGGTGATGGTGACCGAAAGCCCGCCTTCCTCGCGGTTGGCCAGCGAAATGTCGCCACCGTGTCGGCGGACGATGTCGCGGGCAATCGCCATGCCGAGACCAATGCCGCCGGTATCCGCGTTTCTGGATGTGTCGAGGCGGACAAACGGCTCGAATATACGTTCGAAATCATTGGCCGGAATGCCGGGCCCTTCATCTTCAATGATGATTTGGGGGCCGGACGGCGTGTTTTTCAGTGTGACCGTGGCATGCTTGCCATACGTGGCGGCATTTTCGATCAGGTTGGTCAGCGCCCGTCTCAGCGCCGATGGTCGGCAAGGATAGACAAGCTTTGCCGGGGCATTGACCGTGATCGCATGACCAATAGCCCCCAGATCGTCACCGACCGCCTCGATCAGGGCGGCCAGTTCGGTGGCCCGGGTCGGCTCGCTCGAGGCTTCTTCACGGGCAAAGGCCAGGGTTGCCTCGACCATGTGCTGCATGTCGGACAGTGTGGCGATCATGCGTTCACGGGCCTCGTCATCATCGAGCATTTCGGCGCGCAGCCTGAGCGAGGTGATCGGTGTGCGGAGGTCATGGCTGATCGCGGCCAGCATCTGCGTGCGGTCGGCGACGAACTTGTGCAGGCGTTCCTGCATCTCGTTGAAGGCGCGGATGGTTTCGCGGACATCGGCCGGGCCGTCTTCCTTGAGGGGGCTGACGGTCTCGCCGCGGCCGAGCCTGCCGGCAGCGGCGGACAACTGGCCAAGCGGCCGGGTGATGCGGCGGAGCGCAAACGCGACGATGACACTGATGGCGATGGCGGTGACGATAAATGTAATCCAGCCATCGGTTCGGATCAGGCGGAGCGGCGGACGCGACTGCAGGGCGGCGTTCATCCAGCGATCCGGACCCAGCGCAATGGCGACAACCGTGCTGCCGTGGTCAAACTGACGGGGTGCGCCGGTGGCCGCCGGGACACCCTGTACCCTGGATTTCATTTTGTGAGGGGCATCGTCATCCTCGTCGTGCTGACGATAAACACGGATCTGGTCCGGACGCAGGTCATCCAGTTCGGCGGCGATGCGCTGGGCCAGCTCGCGGGCGCGTTTGGCGTCGCCCCGTTCGTCGCCATCGGTCGGTTTGCTGATCGCCGGCTGATCGCTGACCCACACCTGCAGGCGGCGGCTGACGAGCGCCTGGGCGATCTTGTCCTGCTGTTCGACCGGCATGTCCCTCAGCAGCGCTGCCAGCGGTGCGATACGGACCGCCATGAAACGGGTTTCGGCACCTTCAAAATATGACTGCGTCTCGCTGCGGATGATCAGGGCGGCGGCAATCTGGGCGCTGAACAGGGCAATGATCAGCAGCATGATGGTCTGTCCCATCAGACGTTTCGGCCACAGCTTTGCCAAAAGGACGCGGAGCGCGTTCATGCGACGTCAACGTCAGCCGTGAATTTGTAGCCGCCGCCCCATACGGTCTGGATGATGGTCGGCTTCCTGGGATCAACCTCGATTTTTTTCCTGAGCCGGCTGACCTGATTATCGATGCTGCGGTCGAACAGCACCGCATCGCGACCGGCGGTAAGGTCAAGCAGCTGTTCGCGGCTCAGTACCCGGTTCGGGCGTTGCAGCAGAACATTGAGCAGACGGAATTCGGCGCTCGACAGCGCCACCGCGACACCATCGGTGCCGATCAGTTCGCGTCGGCGGGAATCAAGCGTCCATTGATCGAACGTGATGGTGCCGCCCGCCGGGGCTTCAATAGCCGGTGGCATGGCCTGGGTCCGGCGCAGCACGGCCTTGATACGGGCCAGCAGCTCGCGCGGGTTGAACGGTTTGGTCAGATAATCATCGGCACCAACCTCAAGGCCGACAATGCGGTCGGTTTCCTCGCTCATCGCGGTCAGCAGGATCACCGGTAGATCGGTGGTCTCGCGCAGATGCCGGCACAGCGACAAGCCGTCCTCGCCCGGCATCATGACGTCGAGTACGACCAGATCGGGAGCGGTATCCTTGAGCCGCTCGCGCAGCTCGGCACCGCCGCTGGCAACCGAGGTCCGCATCCCGTTTTTCGTCAGATAACGGGCCAGCGGGGTGCGGATGTCTTCGTGGTCATCGACCACCAGGATATGCGGTGTTGTGCTCATGGCTTCTGTTATAGCGCCTTGCAGGCCCGGCGCCGCATGCAAAATTTGTATCCGGATGTGACAGCTCTGCCATTCGTCACACATTGCGACAATTGGGCAGGATGCCCGGCATAGTTTTGCGACAAAACAGGCTTAGCTTGTCCTCATCTGAACACACACCAATGAGGTTATGAAAATGAAAAACAGAACAAAATTTCTTGCAGCGCTTGGACTGATCAGCGGCCTTGCCGTGACCGGCTATGCGCTCAACGCCGATGCCGGCGGATCACACGGCCGTGATGGCGGTCATCACAAGGGCAAGCGCATGATGCACATGATGGAGCGTTATGACGTCAACGGCGACAGTGCCCTGACCCAGGACGAAGTACTGGGCGAACGCGCGAAACAGTTCAAGACGTTCGACAAGAATACAGACGGCGTTCTTGATCTTGCCGAATACAAGGCGCTTTGGGCTGAAGCGATGAATGAACGGATGGTCAGGGGCTTCCAGCGTTACGACCGCGACGGCGACGGTAGGGTTTCCGAGCAGGATTACTCGAAAAAGATTGCCCGCATGATTGCCTGGATGGACAAAAACGGTGATGCCAAGGTCGACCGTGACGATTTCCACCGCCCGCACAAGGCCGACTGATCGCCTTCCTCACGATTGGTTGACAGTCAAAAAGCCGGTCAGGCCCTAACGGGTCTGGCCGGTTTTTTTTGGCCGGTTCTTATAGTGGCAGATCTATTTGTATGATGTATCGCCTCGGGCCTTCCTGCAGGCTTTCGACGGTACCGCCGTGCGCCCTGACGATGGCGCGGATCAGCGGCAGGCCCTTGAACAGGCTGTCGAGATCAGGGGCACCGATAGTGCGTGCTTCGTTCGTGTTGTTGGCAGGCATCGGCGGGGTCGGTGAAATCACTTTGAGCGTCAGTCCCGTTTTGGCATCGAACGACGTCTCGACATCGATCGTCAGGCCGCGTCCGGTGGTTTCAACGGTCGCCTCGATCAGGCGCCGGATACATTGCGTAAGACGGTCCTGATCGCCGCGGATGCGGCCCTTTGTCGAGCTCCACTTGCGCCTCAGCATGACGCCACGGCGCTCTGCTGGTCCGGCGGCGGCACGGCAGGTCTTGTCGACGATTTCTTCCAGATCGATTTGCGTCATCGGCCCCAGCGGAATGTTCACGCCGTATTCCGCCAGCGTGGTGTCGACCAGGGTGTTCATGGCATCAAGCAGATGCGAGGCAGCACTGCGGATGTCGCGGGCATACTCGGCATATCCGACGGGATGTACGGGACCCAACGTCTGATTGGCGATCATTTCGGAAAAGCCGACAATGGCGTTGAGGGGGGTTCGCAACTGGTGGCTTAACTGATTGAGCAGATTGATCAGCGGCTCCTGATCCTTGGAAAAATCGCCATGGCTGGCAGGCGGTTGTATTGCCGTGCGGGCATCGAACGTCTGCCCCATTTTTTCGGCGCATTCGCGAATGAACTTTTCAACCTCCGCCGCGACCATCGGCGAGATATCGATACGGCGGCGGCGGGCATCCTCGGCATCCGGCACCTTGCTGATCGCGCCGCGGCGTTCCAGTTCGGCAAGTCCGGAGATCGCCGTACCTTTCGACAGCCGGGTTGCAAGATAGATGTCGGTGACGTTCGGTGTGACGCCCTGCAGATAGCTCTGCATCAGAAAATACAGGATATCCCAGGTTGATCGATTGAACGCATCCGGTTGTTTATCAATCGAAAGCAGGTCGCTTAAGCGTTCCGATATATCCCGGTGCCGGTATAATTCATAGCGAACAACATGTTCCAGAACGCGTGCGCGCTCTGAAATCTCAGGGGTTTTCTCCGATATTGTAGGCTCTGCCATCGACTCCATCCCACATAAGCCTGAACGCATAACCGTTCAGATCTGATCTGGCTTAGTGTAGGATTGAACCGAATACCGGTATATAGGTGTAATCCACAGTCCTAATTAAGGACGGAATCGGTACGCAGATGGTTATTGGTGTTCATCACCGCTGAGGCCCAGATGCAGCATCAGGCCGATAATCATGCCCTTGAGGCGGGGCAGGAACCAGAACGTGAGGAACGCTGTCGCCGGCAGCCAGATGGATAATTGCAGGGTTATCGACGGCTGTGCCAGGCGTTCGCTGAGCAGAACCAGCGGCACGATGATGTGGCCGACCACAACCATCGTCAGATATGGCGGAAAATCATCGGCTCGTATGCGGCCGAGCTCCCGGCTGCAGACAGCACACTGATCGACCGGCTTGAGGAATTTGCCGAACAGATGCGACTGGCCACAACCTGGACAGATCTTGCAAAAGCCCCGCCACATCAGGGTGGCAATGCCCGGGACCGGAAGCGATGTCTCAACATGTGTGCTCATGGCCGCTTATTAATCATGAAAAGCGCTGATCGGCAAGCTGTACTGGCATGCACCGGTAACGCTCTGTATTGTGGCAGACAGCATGCGGGAAAGCAGCGGGGCGGCGGATAATGACAGGTTTCTATATCCCGGTTTACGATGTTGTCGCTGTCGCCATCTATCTGGCAGGCTGGAGCGGATATTCGCTCTACGCCGACAAGCTGGCGCTCGAACGCCGCCCGGTCGCGGTGGTCATGAGCGATTACCGGCTGCGCTGGATGGAACGTATGCTGGAACGCGACAACCGCATGCCCGACGTCAATATCATGGTTTCATTCGTTCGTTCGGCGATGATGTTCGCTTCGACGACGATCCTGCTGATGGCCGGGTCACTGGCGATGCTGGGACAGATCGACAATGTCCGCGAGCTGATCGCCGGCTTGCCTTATGCCCGCGCCGCCAGCCGCGGCCTGATGGAAATCCAGTTGATCATCCTGACCTCGGTCTTTGTTTTTGCCTTCTTCAAGTTCCTGTGGTCGATCCGGCTTTTCAACAACATGCTGGTGTTGCTCGGTGCCGCGCCGCAGACGTCCGACTGTGATGAGCAGATCAAACGCCAGTATCCCCTGCACATGTCCCGGTTTCTTGACCGCGCCCAGCACAACCTCAACCTCGGCACCCGGGCCTACGCCTTTGGGCTCGGCCTGCTGCCGTGGTTCCTGCATCCCGTGCTGTTGCTGATATCGACCGTTGTCGTCATTGCCATGCTGCACCGGCGCGATTTCCGCTCGCTGTCGCTGCGTGTACTGGAAGACCTGCGCGAACATCACTGATTTCGGTTTGAAAGCAGGTCTGTGTCGATGCTTCGAGACGGGTGCTTCGCGCCCTCCTCAGCATGAAGGTTGTTTTTCCTCATCCTGAGGAAGCCTGAAAGGCCGTCTCGAAGGATCGTTGCTTGCCCGCACCCCTTGCGATTGCGCCCGGAGAGCGTATATTCCCGGCCATGAGCGCTTTAAACACCCAAATGCAGATCAATCCGGCAAAAGCGGCCAAAGACACCCGTGTCGTCGTCGCCATGTCCGGTGGTGTCGACAGCTCGGTGACGGCGGCGCTGATGGCCGAGGCCGGCTATGACGTTGTCGGCGTCACGCTGCAGCTTTATGACCACGGCGAAGCGGTCCAGAAAAAGGGTGCCTGCTGCGCCGGTCAGGATATCTATGACGCCAAGCGGGTCGCCGACCGCCTTGGTATTCCGCATTACGTGCTGGATTATGAAAACCGTTTCCGTGAACAGGTAATGGAAGATTTTGCCGACACCTACCTGCGCGGTGAAACGCCGATCCCGTGCGTGAAGTGCAATCAGACCGTCAAATTCAGGGATCTGCTCGGTACCGCCAGGGACCTCGGTGCTGAAGCCATGGTTACCGGTCATTACGTGCGCCGCCTGGCCGGTGCGCACGGGGCCGAATTGCACCGCGCCGTCGACAAGTCAAAAGACCAGAGCTACTTCCTGTTCTCGACAACCGGCGGACAGCTTGATTTTCTGCGTTTTCCGCTGGGCGACATGGACAAGGCGGAAACCCGCCGCCATGCGGCACGCTTCGCGCTGCCGGTCGCCGACAAGCCGGAAAGTCAGGATATCTGTTTCGTGCCGAACGGTTCCTATGCGCGAGTCGTTGAACGGCTGCGGCCGGGTGCCTGCGATCCGGGCGAGATCGTCGATCTCGACGGTAACGTGCTGGGTGCGCATGACGGCATCATCAATTTCACGGTCGGTCAGCGCCGGGGTCTTGGCGTCGCGACCGGCGAGCCCTTGTATGTGGTCAGGATTGATCCGGTTCTGAAACGCGTGCTGGTCGGACCGAAAGAAGCACTGCTGTGCGCCGAAATCGGCGTCAGCGAGATGAACTGGCTGGATCATACACCGATCAGCGAAGCGCCGCGCCGGGTGCAGGTCAAGGTGCGTTCAACGACCGAACCGGTCGCTGCAGATATCGCGCTCAAAGATGATAAAGTCCATGTTCGCTTTGCCGAGCCGCAGGCCGGCGTTGCGCCGGGACAGGCCTGTGTCGTGTATGACGCCGACCGCGTTCTGGGCGGCGGCTGGATCGTCCGCGATTAACCCCTCTCCTTGGGGAGAGGGCGGCGCGTAGCGCCGGGTGAGGGGTCAGCCCCTTGGTCCGAACAGGATCACCAGCGCACCGATCACACACAGCATGACGCCGAAGCCGTCCCAGCGGTCGGGTCTGGCACCCTCGACCAGCCACATCCAGGCCATGCTGGCCATGATGTAAATTCCCCCATAGGCGGCAAAGGCGCGCCCGGCAAAGGCACTGTCAACCCGCGTCAAAATCCAGGCGAAGGCGATCAGCGCAAGGACGCCCGGGATCATCCATAGCCCGGACCGCTCCAGCCGCAACCACGCCCAGAAAGCGAAACATCCGGCGATTTCGGCGATAGCGGCAGCGATATAAAGGGCAATATTGGATGGGGCCATGGGGCCAGCTTAGCGGATCGTCGGCCCCGCGAACAGCACCGCTCTCCCATATTGGCGCCCGCCAAATTAATTGGCGATGGAGAGGGAGGATGAGGGAAATATTTGTATGTTCTCGTCATCCCGGCCCAAGCAGAGCGGAGAGCCGGGACCCATCTGCACCCGTGTGCGCTGGTGCCGTGCTGAAATGGGTCCCGGATCGCTGGCTTTCCTGGCCTCGCTGCGCTCGGAGGAAAACCGCGCCCGGGATGACGATCAGGTAAGATACCGTCCGCCCCTCACCCTGCTCGCTGCAGGCGCTTAACCGTTGAGTTCATCGAGTTTCGCCGCCGCCTCGCGGGCTTCCTGCTGCCGTGTCCACATGTCGGCGTAGACGCCGCCCATAGCCAGGAGCACCGGGTGCGTACCGCGCTCGATAATCTCGCCCGACTGCAGCACCAGGATCTCGTCGGCATCGATGATGGTCGATAGCCGGTGTGCGATGGTCAGGGTCGTGCGGTCGGCGGAAACATCGCGAAAGCTGTCGAGGATTTCCTGCTCGGTGCGGCTGTCCAAGGCCGAGGTGGCCTCGTCGAAAACCAGTATGCGCGGGTTCTTGAGGATGGTGCGGGCAATGGCGACCCGCTGTTTCTCGCCACCCGACAATTTCAGGCCGCGCTCGCCGACTTTCGCCTGATAGCCGTCCGGCAGGCTCATGATGAAGTCATGGATGCGGGCCTGACGGGCCGCCTGTTCGACCTCACCCGGCGCGGCGCCGGGGGCACCATAGGCGATGTTGTAATAGATCGTATCGTTAAACAGCACGGTATCCTGCGGCACGATGCCGATGGCGGCGCGCAGGCTTTTCTGAGTCACGCCGGCAATGTCGTCGCCGTCGATCAGGACGCTGCCCTGATCGATGTCATAGAACCGGTAGAGGATGCGCGAGATGGTTGACTTGCCCGATCCCGACGGGCCGACAATGGCCAGTTTCTTGCCGGCGGGCACGCTGAATGACACATCCTTGAGGATGGCGCGTCTCGGGTCATAGGCGAACGAAACGTCCTTGAATTCGACCGCACCCGGACCGTCCCTGAGCGGCCGGGCATCCGGCGCATCGGCGATCTCGGTCGGTTCGTGCAGCAGTTCGAACATGGATTCCATGTCGATCAGGGAACGCTTGATCTCGCGGTAAACGAATCCGAGAAAGTTCAGTGGCATGAATATCTGGATCAGATACGCATTGACCAGAACAAAATCGCCAAGCGTCATGCTGCCGTCGGCGACACCGTAGCCGGCCATGATCATGGCGGCGGTGACGCCGAGCGAGATGATCAGTCCCTGACCGATGTTGAGGACCGCCAGCGAGGTGCCGTTCTTGACGGCGGCATGTTCATAACGGCGCAACGCCTGGTCGAAACGGTCGGCTTCGTGATCCTCGTTGCCGAAGTATTTAACGGTTTCGAAGTTGAGCAGGCTGTCGATGGCCCTGGTGTTGGCCTCGTTGTCGGTATCGTTCATGGTGCGGCGGAACTTGATCCGCCATTCGGTGACAGCCAGCGTCCAGACCACATAGATGACGAGGATGGCGAAGGTCAGGGCGGCATAGTCGAAGCCATAGAGATTCCAAAGGATGCCGCAGACCAGGACAACTTCGAGGATCGTCGGCAGGACGTTGAACAGCATAAACCTGAGCAGAAACTCGATGCCGGCCGTGCCGCGTTCGACGGCGCGCGCGACGCCGCCGGTCTTGCGGTCGAGATGAAACCGGAGCGACAGGTGGTGCAGGTGGCGAAAGGTCTTGAGGCCGGCCAGCCGGATCGCCCGCTGCGCGACCCGGGTAAAAACCGCATCCCGTAATTCGCCAAAGGCCAGCGCCAGAACCCGGCAGATACCGTAGCCGATGATCAATGCCACCGGGACACTGACGGCGACGGGCACGCTGCCGCCAGCCGTCAGGATGTCGACAGCTTGTTTGTAGAAAATGGGTACGGATACGTTCGTTGCCTTGGCGGCGACCAACAGGACCATGGCGATGATGACGCGGCCGCGCAATCCGCTCTCGCCTGCTGGCCACAGATAGGGCAGCAACGTCCGGATGGTCGACAATTCGCCGGTTTGGGTCATCGGACCGGGACCGGGGGTGCGGCTTCGCATGGCGTTCTCGTTGCAGTTGGTGTTCGGCTTATATAGTGTGCGCGCTCGCACGCGTCACTTAAAGCGTTGGTTTGGCGCGAATAAAGCTTATCGTTGGTTTATCTTTGTCTTTGAAGACGTGTATTGAGGCCTGAATGTCAGGGTACGATTTCGAAACGCTCAAGGTTCTGGTTGTTGATGACAGCCGCCCCATGCGTTCATTGATCAAAAGCTTCCTGCTCGGCTTTGGCGTCAAGGAAATGTTCGAGGCCATCGACGCCAACGAGGCGTTCGTTGAAGTCAGGGACTCCAGCCCCGACATCGTTATTACCGACTGGCGCATGCCGCCGACCGACGGGATTGAACTGGTGCGGCAAATCCGTATGGATTTGAACAGCCCGAACCCGTATCTTCCGATTATCATGCTGACAGGATTTACCGAATTGCATCGCGTCAAACAGGCAAGGGATGCCGGGGTGACGGCGTTTCTGGCCAAGCCGATCTCGGCGCAAGCGCTGTATCGCAGGTTGTGTACGGTGATCGAGGATCAAAGACCGTTTGTGCGGGTCGGCGCGTTTTTTGGTCCTGACCGGCGCGCCAAACGCCGCTCGGAGCCGTATATGGGCGTTGAACGGCGTCATGTATATCAAGACTGACCGGCATGGCTGACAAACCTGAAAAAATATTCCCGCCCAACCGGCTTTCCGGAAAAGTCCGCAAGACCGGCGGGCCGTCGCCTGAAAAGGCGATCCTGCGAGCACTGAACGCCGCCGAGGACCTGATTGACAGTTATCAGGGCTGGGCTGTCGATGATCTGGCGGCATTGTGGAAAGCCTATGAGGAAACCCGCTCGAACAGCGGCAATCCTCAGCAGATATTGAAAATGTTCGAGATCGCTCATGGTATCCGTGGCGAGGGCGGCAGCTTCGGCTTTCAGCTGATCTCGACGATCGGCGATTCGCTCTGCAAGTTCCTCGAAGGTAAACGGAAACTGACGGCGTCGGGATCGGAAGTCGTCAAGGTTCACATCCTTGCCATGCGCGCCGTGTTCCGCCAGAAACTGAAGGGGCCACAACCGGCGATGGAGCGTGATTTGCGCCAGCTTCTGGCCTTGCTGCGCCAGCGGGTCCGCTGATTATAGGCTGAACTAGACGTCCCTGCTGTCCATGGCGATGGTGAACGGACCGTCGTTAACCAGATGCACTTTCATATCGGCGGCGAAAATGCCGGTCTCGACGCTGATTCCGTCTTCGCGCAGGACGGCACAATAGTTTTCATAGAGCATTTTGGCCCGCTCCGGCGCTTCGGCCCGGGAGAAACCGGGGCGGTTTCCCTTCCGCCAGATTGCGGCGAGTGTAAATTGACTGATTACGAGGATTTTTCCGCCTTTTTGCGCAATATCGAGGTTCGTTTTGCCGTCAGAATCGGAAAATATGCGCATTCTTGCAGCTTTATGCGCAAAGTAGGCCGCATCGTCGTCGCTGTCTCCCTGCTCGGCACAGAACAAAATCAGCAAACCCGGCCCGATTTCACCGACGATTTTCCCATCGACCGTGACCGAGGCTTCCAGAACGCGCTGCAGCACCGCCTTAATGGCTCACTCCCACTCGATGGTGCCGGGCGGTTTCGAGGTGACGTCGTAGACGACCCGGTTGATGCCCTTGACTTCATTGACGATGCGGCTGGAAACGCGGCTCAGGAACTCGTGATCGAAAGGGAAGTAATCCGCTGTCATGCCGTCTGTTGAGGTCACGGCGCGGAGCGCACAGACGAAATCATAGGTCCGGGCGTCACCCATGACGCCGACGGTCTGCACCGGCAACAGCACGGCGAAGGCCTGCCAGATGGTGTCATAAAGGCCGGCCTTGCGGATTTCGTCCAGATACACAACATCGGCGGCACGCAGGATGTCGAGACGGTCTTTGGTGATGACGCCGGGGATGCGGATGGCAAGGCCCGGCCCCGGAAAAGGGTGACGGCCGACGAAGCTTTCCGGCAAGCCAAGTTCGCGGCCGAGCGCCCGGACCTCGTCCTTGAACAACTCGCGCAGGGGCTCGACCAGTTGCATGTTCATGCGTTCGGGCAGGCCACCGACGTTGTGGTGCGACTTGATGGTGACGCTGGGCCCGCCGGTGAACGACACCGACTCGATGACATCCGGATAGAGCGTCCCCTGCGCCAGAAAATCTGCACCGCCGACTTTTTTGGCTTCTTCATCAAACACATCGATGAACAGCCGACCGATGGTCTTGCGTTTCAGTTCCGGATCGGAGACGCCGTCCAGCTCGCCCAGGAACAGCGCTTCGGCGTTCCGGTGGACAAGCGGAATATTGTAGTGATCGCGGAACAGCGAGACCACTTCATCGGCTTCGTTGGCACGCATCAGGCCATGATCGACAAAGACGCAGGTCAGCTGATCGCCGATCGCTTCGTGCAACAGAACGGCGACGACGGAACTGTCAACCCCGCCGGACAGCCCGCAAATGACACGGCCACGACCGACCTGTTCGCGGACTTTGCGGATCGCCTCGTCCTTGAACGACGCCATGGTCCAGTCGCCGCCGGCGCCGCAGATCTTGTGGGTGAAATTTTTCAGCAGTCTGGCGCCGTCCGGGGTGTGCATGACTTCCGGGTGAAACTGCACGCCATAAAGTTTGCGGGCCTCGTCGGCGATGATCGCGAACGGCGAGCCGTCGGACGTACCGACCACCGCGAAGCCATCCGGAATCGCGTCGATCCGGTCGCCGTGGCTCATCCAGACCTGATGCTTTTCGCCGGGTTTCCAGATGCCTTCGAACAGGCAGCAGTCGGCCTTGATCTCGACAAAGGCGCGGCCGAATTCGCGGTGCGTCGAGGGCTGCACCTGGCCGCCCATCTGCTGCACCATGGTCTGTTCGCCGTAACAGATGCCGAACACCGGCACGCCGAGCGCGAATACGGCGTCATGGGCGCGGGGCGTTGTTGCTTCGTGCACGCTGGCCGGGCCGCCGGACAGGATGATACCCTTGGGCGCATAGGCCGTGAGGCTTTCAGCGGTGATAGTGTTGAACGGGTGAATTTCGCAATAAACGCCGGATTCCCGGACCCGCCTGGCGATGAGCTGGGTCACCTGCGAGCCGAAATCGACGATCAGAATGCGGTCATGCCGGGTGCTGATATCAGTCATGACGTCTGATAGCGGATCGTTCCGGAAAAGGAAAGGGGGAAGGGGGTGAGGATGCAAGTTGACGCTTCGTTAACCATTTTTCCATCGAATCGCCCGAGAATGTGGATGCCGCCCCGCCATAATTGCTGGCTTGGTCTGGAGAGGATGAGATCAAGTGATCACAGTTATGCCCAACTGGCGTCTGATGTGTGTGTCGTGTCTGGTGACCGGCGTGCTTGGCGCACCGGCAATCGCACAGAATAGCAAATCCGAACCGCTGATGGTGCGGATCAGCAAGCCGGACTGCCAGCGCGTTGTCCGCCATCAGGCCAGCGCCGATGTTGCCTACAAGCCGGGCGTTGATGTGCGCGGCAATGCCGTGGCACCGGCGGAGGCTTCCGGCGGCTTCACGATTCCGCTGCCCGATGTCTTTGAATTCAACATTACCAGGGATCTGGCGGCTTATCTGGGCGGTGCCGAAGACAAGCTGGCAGCCGACAAGGCAGCGGCGATTGCTGGAGAACGCTCGGTCAGTGCCACCGATGCCGCGCTGGCATCGGCTGAAACGTCGCTGGCCGGTGCTGAAACGGCCTATGACGCCGCTGTGGCAGCGGCGACAGCGGCACCGAATGATGCCGCTCTGGCAGCAGCAGCGGCGAGCGCCGAAACCAACCTGGCGGCGACGCAGACGGCCTATGACGCAACCCAGACGGCGGCCAGTGCGGATGACGTGTCGTCAGCGCTGACCCAGTCGCAGGCAGCACTGGCCGCAGCCAAACAGACCGGCTATATCCCGGATGCTGCGGCGACAACCGAAAGCGAAACGGCATCGCAGGCAGCAGCGGATGCGGAAGCAGCCGATAAGGCCGCGCTGCAAGCAGCGGAAACCGTCGCCAAAAGTTCGGACATGACCCTTAATATCGGCACGGTGCGCTATGACATCCGATCCGGTGCGATGACCTTCAACGGCCAGCCGCTGACCGGGCAATCCGAAGCTGATCTGGCGGCGCAATGCCGTGCCATGCTGCAGGCAAAATAGGGATTTTGCGCATAGGCAGCAACTTCTGCCCATTATTCGGTACTAAACTGCGGATCGCGGATTGCGAAATTTCACGGCGGCGTTAACTTAAGGTCCAGTAAACGGTCGTTCATACGAATATCGACCGGTACTGCCTGGGAGGGCATATTTGATGGATGGAAGTACACACCCCCACGACGCGTGGTCGCGGGCCATGTTCAAGCAGTTCAAGGACGCCGGCGTCAGGCTGTTCAGCTATATCCCCGATGCCGGCAATGCCCGGCTGTCGGTGCTGGCGGAAGAAGACAACGAGACCCGTTGCGTCCTGCTGACGACCGAGGAGGAAGGCGTATCACTGGCCGGCCGTGCCGATCTGGTCGGCCAGAAATCCGTCCTGATGATGCAGTCATCCGGCCTCGGCAATTGCCCGAACTTCCTGTCGTTCGTCAAGGGCGGCGGTTTCCCGATCCTGATGATGATCTCGATGCGTGGTGATTTCGGCGAGCAGAATCCCTGGCAGTACCCGATGGGCGAAGCGGTCGAGCCGATCCTTGAAGCGATGGGCGTGCTGATCTTCAAGGTGGATCGTGCCGACGAGGTCGAGGCGGCGACGCAGGCAGCCATCAATGCGGCGTTCAAGGGCGGCAAGTCGGCGGCGCTGATCCTGAGTCAGAAATTTCTCGGCGCCAAGGGCTTTTGAAGCAAAGGCGCTGAAATTCAATCATACAGTTTTCGTTGTCATTCCGGCACAGGCCGGAATCCAGGGAGACTGGACCCCGGCCTGCGCCGGGGTGACGTACCGGAGGATATCATGACTGAAATCACACTGAACCGTATCGGCGCATTGCCGAAGATTTTCCCGAACCCGGACGATTACCTGTTCGTCACCGGGCTTGCCGGACCGGCCCGTGATGCCGCTGCGCTGACCGGCGATGGTGCCAACATGTTCACCATGGCCGGCTGTATGGGTGCGGCGATGACCATGGGCCTCGGCATGGCGCTGGGTGCGCCCGACCGCGAGGTTGTGGTGATCGCCGGTGACGGTGAAATGATGATGAACATTGGCTCGCTGGCGACGATTGCCTCACAGGCACCGAAAAACCTGACCATCGTCTGCGTCGACAACGGCGGTCACGGCGAGACCGGCGGTCAGGACGGGCACACCTCGAAACGCACCGATCTGGCCAAAGTTGCGGACGGGTTCGGTATCGACAGCATCCTGACGGTGAGCAGTGAAGCCGGCCTCAAGGATGCTGCCAAGTTCGTTGCATCCGGTACCGGCCCGCGCTTTCTGTGGCTCCGCGTTATGGCCGGCGAGCCGACCAAATTCAAACGCAACATGAACCCGATGGAATGCCGGGTCCGGTTCCGGACGGCTTTTCAGGCGGCTTGATCTAGCACCCCTCACCCGGCTCGCTGTGCGAGCCACCCTCTCCCCGAGGAGAGGGTGGGGCTTGACGGCCTTCAGTCGTCGCCGGCGGCGGCCACTTTTTTGGCTTCGTCCTTGTATTCTTCCTTGTAGAGCTCGGCACCCTCGTCGACGAATTTCTTCGACATTTCTTCCATGCCGTCCCTGGCATAGTCGCGCACCAGATTGGTGATTTCCATGGCGCAGAACTTGGGCCCGCACATGGAACAGAAGTGCGCCGTCTTGTGCGCGTCCTTGGGCAGGGTCTGGTCATGGAAGTCACGCGCCCGGTCGGGGTCGAGACCCAGATTGAACTGGTCTTCCCAGCGGAACTCGAAACGGGCCCGCGATAGCGCCTCGTCACGCGCCGCCGCACCCGGGTGGCCCTTGGCGAGATCGGCGGCGTGCGCCGCGATCTTGTAGGTGACCACGCCTTCCTTGACGTCGTCGCGGTCGGGCAGGCCCAGATGTTCTTTCGGCGTCACGTAACACAGCATGGCGGTGCCGTACCAGCCGATCATGGCGGCACCGATGCCCGACGTGATGTGGTCGTAGCCGGGTGCGATGTCGGTGACGAGCGGCCCTAAAGTATAGAACGGGGCTTCGCCGCAGACCTTGAGCTGCTTTTCCATGTTCATCTTGATCTTGTGCATCGGCACGTGGCCGGGGCCTTCGATCATCACCTGCACGTCCTTGGCCCAGGCGACTTTGGTCAACTCGCCAAGCGTTTCCAGCTCGGCGAACTGCGCGGCGTCGTTGGCGTCGGCACCGGAGCCGGGGCGGAACCCGTCGCCCAGCGAGAAGGCGACGTCATAGGCGGCCATGATGTCGCAGATCTCGTCGAACTTCTCATACAGGAAGCTCTCCTTGTGATGCGCCAGACACCACTGCGAAATGATCGAGCCGCCACGGCTGACGATGCCCGTCACCCGGTCCGCCGTCAGGTGGATGTGACGGAGCCGGATACCGGCGTGGATGGTGAAATAGTCGACGCCCTGTTCACACTGTTCGATCAGGGTGTCGCGGTAGATTTCCCATGTCAGGTCCTCGGCCCGGTCAACCTTTTCCAACGCCTGATAGATCGGCACCGTGCCGATGGGGACCGGCGAATTGCGGATAATCCAGTCGCGGATGTTGTGGATGTTGCGACCGGTCGACAGGTCCATGACCGTGTCGGCACCCCAGCGGATCGCCCACACCATCTTGTCGACTTCGTCGGCGACCGATGAGGTGACGGCGGAGTTGCCGATGTTGGCGTTGATCTTGACCAGGAAATTGCGGCCGATGGCCATCGGCTCGGTTTCCGGGTGGTTGACGTTGTTGGGGATGATGGCACGACCGCGGGCGACCTCGTCGCGGACGAATTCCGGCGTCACGACGTCAGGGATTTCCGCACCCCAGCGCTCGGCCTCGGCTTTCAGTTTTGCCGCTTCCTCGGGGGTCAGATCGCGTAGCATGTTTTCGCGGATCGCCACGTATTCCATTTCCGGCGTGATGATACCCTGACGCGCGTAGGCCATCTGCGAGATGGATTTGACGTCCTTTCTGGCGCGGCGCGGCGGATTGGCGGTCGGGAACTGCGGCACAAGCTTTTCATCGGCGACGTTGCCGTTGTCTTCCGGCTTGATCTCGCGGCCCTGATAGAACTCGGTGTCGCCTCGGGCTTCGATCCAGCCTTCACGGATGCGCGGCAGGCCGGTGTCGATGTCGATGTGCGCGGCCGGGTCGGTGTAGATGCCGGACGTGTCATAAACCGTCAGCGGTGCCTCATTGGCGCTTTCATGGACATGAATGCGGCGCATCGGCACACCGATACCGCCCAGGCGTTCGCCCGGGACATAGAATTTTTCGGACGCCGGCAGCGGTCCGTGCGTTACGTCGGCGTTGGCGGGTTTGCGTATAACGTTCATCCTGGGGTCCTCTCCAAATAAAATTAAAGAGACCCGGGACGGTTTCAGGAAGGAAGAACGGGATTATCGTTCGGGTTCCGATCCCTACGCCGGTGTCACCCGGATCAGGTTCGACGGGTCACCGCCGTTTCGCTGCATTGTCTGTGTGTGACCACATATGCTTGCGATAAGGCGGACTCTCAGCCCTGTTAACCAGGGCCCCCCGCGGAACAAATTACCGAACCATGGTGCGGCTTATCGGCGCTGCGGTCAAGGATACGTTACGGGTGTGATTCAGGCGGGTGCCGGGGCGTGTTTTCTGTTGCCGCTCAACTTTGTGGGTGCTGTGCCGCCGGCAGGTTCTCCGCCGCCAAGATCGGCGTCCGCAATGATCTCGTCGCCCCATTCATCCAGAATCTTGCGCTGTGTGCCGCGCAGTTGCTCGAGCCGGCGCTCCGACATGACCTGAATGAACGAGGCAATGACAGGGGGGAGGGACAGATACAGCATCCAGCCCATGCAGGCTCCGCCGTACATGACCGCCAGCACGAACACGTTGGTCAGCAACTGCATGGACTGACCGAGGTTATTGTCCTGCAGCCAAAGCTCCATCAGATAGGGGAAAACACCGCAGAAATTCAGCCCGCCGACGCAAAACGTCGCCGAACGCTCTTCGGTACGGTCAATGATCAGGGCGACAATGCCGGGTAGCATGCCGAATGCCAGCAGCAAAACGGTCGGCAGGGCGGCAACCAGCAGCAGAACCACGATAATCAGGGCCCATATGACGACTTTTATATTCATCCCGGCCTCATAGAATTTCCGAGAAGAAGATGATCGTCACGGCAATCATTGTGGTGACGATAGAGATCGTCGCCGCCGTCTTCTGGCCGGTCTTTTCGGCTTTGATGGTCAGCTCCGAGCCCGATCCTTCGATTTCGACGATTTCATCGGCGCAGGCGATGTATTCCTCAAGGGCATCGGCATATCCGTCCTGATCCTCGCGCCGCTTTTCTGCATCATCGATCAGATCGAACATGTCGGGCAGGCTGCCGCGGCGGACGAGCTTGGGGATTTCCTTTTCCAGTTCCCGGCGGGTAGTCCGGCTGTGATAGGCGTTGATCGCCGGGCCCAACAGGCCGCCGACCCAACTGCTCAGGCCATAGACCGGCTCGCATTTCAGTTTCCACTGCAGATACGCGAGCAGGCTGAGCATGCCGATCACCGACGTGCTTTCCTTGGTTGCCGCCAGGGCCCGCAGGTGCGGCAGGATGTCTTCGTCAAACCTTGCGGCGACAAAAGCCGAAACATGCCGGTCCATCGGTTTCGATTTGCCTTCGACATGGCCGGCGGCCCGGTCCAGCGCCGGCAGCAGGCCGTCGATATAAATGACCCCGTCTTCGATGATGTGTTCGCTCTGGCAGGCAAGCCCCGGGTTCATTTCATAAAGACAGCGTTCAAGCCCCTGACCCGGGTCGTTATTGGCGAGCCAGACCTTCATCTGGGCGTACTGCCGTGACGTTTCGATGGTATCGAGGACCACGGCGCGGTCGCTGGCCCAGAACTGATAGATATCGCGATTGATGATTTCCGTTATCACCTGGACGTTGCCGTTGCGAATGACTTCCATCGCCAGCATCGGCCCGATACCGTCCAGAAAGACCGACATGCCCTTGTAGCGAATCGGCCCCAGAGGATCCATTGCCGCACAGCATCTGGCGACCAGATACTCTTCCGTGCCCTGGAAATCGTCCTTGTGGAAATTGGCAGTATCGATAAAGCCCTTGAGGGTGTCGGACAACTCACTCTCGCCGGCAGAGCGCTTCAGCCATGCATGGAATGTCTCGTCCTTGAGGATGCGAACGGTTTCCGGGATTTGCCGGTTGAAGGCATGGGCCAGGGTGCGGACATTGGTGTGGTCCCGGCCGCCGAAACGAAACGGGGTGTCGCCTTTGCGGGCCGGCTTTTTCTGCATCGGCGACTGTTTCAGACCGTTCAGCCACATGGTGATCTGATCAAGGTTCCAGCGCTCCGAAGGGGTGTCGGACAACAGCCCACGCAGCGGCTCGAGCAAGGACATTGATATTCGCGCATTGCCGCACAGCGCCGCATAGCTGCCGAGATTGGTGCGGCGGAACAGAAGGTCTTCGCCTTTCATCCGCTCGATCGGATTGCCGCCCAGCGCCAGAACCACCAGGGACGCGCCGAGTGCATACATATCGTCGCTAACCGAGCCGATGCCACGACCGGCCGGATTGGCCAAAGCCCGTTCCAGGGGTTCGTACATTAACGGCTGGTCAAATCCCTCCGGCGCTGTGATGCAATCGCCGAGCACGATTTCCTGACATTCCTCATCAAGAAAAAAGATGTTCTCCGGGCGGATCGCACGGTGCGGCACGTTGAGAGCCTTCATGTGCCGGACGCCTTCAACCAGCGGCTGGATCAGTCGGCGTGGCATGTCGTATTCGGTTATGCGTACCTGACCGCTTTTGATCTGGTCGATGACGCGGCCGCCAAGGGGGCGTTCATAGATGAGAATGATCGTGCGCTGACCGATGATCGGCCAGAAAGCAGGGCCCGATTCAACGAGTTCGAGAACGCCCGGGCCGGGTGTCGATTTCAATTGCCGGAGGGTGTGTGTTCGAATGGGGATGCCCGGCGTACAGACCAGCGCAAACAGATCACGCGAAAGATCATGCCGATCCTCCGCCATAAAAGCCCTGGCGTTCGGCGAATCCAATGCAGGTAAAGGCTTGTCACCGTTTACCAAAAACCGATCACGGAGAACAACCGAGCCGCCTCGAATTGGAGCGGATGCATCGATTTCGTCCGCGTCAAAAGGCTCTTCTGCCATGCACGCGACCCTCAAGTATTACACCGGCACACACAAATAACGGTACCGGGCATCTTGGCCGAAAGAGTTTCTCTCCGGCTAACACCAGTATTCAATCGTTATTCGTGAAAAATCGCAAGCTTTTCCTGCAATTCCGGTTGCGTATGGTTAATATCCATACGTCAGAATATATTGCACGAACGGGGGCCATCATGACGGGTGACACAAGAATTAGGACGGTTCAACTGACGCCCGTTTCGGTGCCGCTGGCGCGACCGATGCGGACAGCTTCCGGTGTCTTGCCGGGGGCCGCACTCTGTCTGATCGACGTTACGCTGGATGCCGGTGTTGTCGGCTCGAGCTATATCTTCACCTATACGCCAAAGATGCTGCCGGTGATGGCCGGCCTGCACAACCGCGTCACAGGGATGTTCGAAGGCGCAGTGGCCGATCCTGCACAGTTGTTTCAGGACTTCCAGTCGACATTTCGCCTGCTCGGCATTCAGGGATTGCTCGGCATGTATTTCTCAGGCATCGAAATGGCGGTGTGGGACGCGCTGGGTAAACTGCAGGGGCAATCCGTCTGCCGGCTGCTGGGCGGGACGGAAAAGCCGCTACCAGCTTATGACAGCTACGGATTTATCGACCCCGGCACCGACCTGGGCCTACTTGAGACAAGTCTGAAGGCCGGGTTCAAAGCGATCAAGATCAAGCTCGGCGTCGGTGCGTTCGAGGCTGATCTGGCCAGTGTCCGGGCTGTCCGGGCTGTCATTGGCCCGGATATCAGTCTGATGATTGATTACAACCAGTCGCTTGATGTTCAGACCGCGCTCGATCATGCCAAAAGGCTGGCCGAGTACAATATTTACTGGATTGAAGAACCGGTCCCGGCGGAAGATCTCGCCGGCCACGCCCGGGTCCGCAGGGACAGTCCGATCCGTGTGCAGACCGGCGAAAGCTGGTGGTTTCCGTCAGGGGCGGCGAACGCGATCAACGCCGGAGCCAGCGACTATGTCATGCCGGACATGATGAAGATCGGCGGCTTTACCGGCTGGATGGCGGCTGCGAAAATGGCCGAGGCGGCAGGGCTGCCAGTTTCCAGCCATGCCTTTGTCGAGGTCAGCGCCCATGCGCTGGCGGCGACCAAAGGGGCGCACTGGCTGGAATACCTCGACAAGGCCAGACCCTTACTTAAGGAGGCCTATGACGTTGAAGACGGCATGGTGACGCCCAGGGGTCCCGGCCTCGGCATCGCATGGGATCCGAAAAAAGTCGCCGAATTCGCGTTGTGACGATCCGCATCCTTCGAGACGCTCGCAGGCTCGCTCCTCAGGATGAGGATGAAACTTCAACACCAACCTCATCCTGAGGAGGCCCTTAGGGCCGTCTCGAAGGATGAATGACCGGGCCCTAGTCCTCGAACGGGTCGTGGACGAGGATCGTGTCGTCGCGTTCGGGACTGGTCGACAGCAGTGCCACCGGCGCTTCAATCAGCTCCTCGATGCGACGGATGTACTTGATCGCCGTCGCCGGTAGCTCAGCCCATGAACGCGCCCCCTGCGTGCTATCACTCCAGCCTTCGAGGGTTTCGTAAATAGGCTTCACGCGTTCCTGGCGCACGGTCGATGCCGGCAGGTGATCAATTCTCTCGCCGTCGATGTCATAGCCGACACAGACCTTGAGTTCCTTCTGGCCATCCAGCACGTCGAGCTTGGTCAGCGCGATTCCGGTGATGCCGTTGACCTTGACGGCCTGGCGTACCAGTACGGCGTCGAACCAGCCGCAGCGGCGCTTGCGACCGGTAACGACACCGAATTCGCGGCCCTTGGCACCGAGTTGCTCACCGATTTCATCGGTCAGTTCGGTCGGGAACGGGCCGGAACCGACCCGGGTCGTATAGGCCTTGGTAATGCCGAGCACGTAATCAATGGCGCCCGGGCCCTGTCCGGAACCGATGGCGGCCTGACCGGCAACGGTGTTGGACGAGGTGACGAACGGATAGGTGCCGTGATCGATGTCGAGCATCGTTCCCTGTGCACCTTCGAACAGGATTCTGTTGCCCTTGCGGCGCATCTCGTCGAGGTCCTGCCAGACGGTTGTCGCATACGGTAACAGCAGCGGTGCCATCTGGTTCAGTTCAGCCAGCAGTGCCTGAGCATCGACTTCCGGCATGTTCAGGCCGCGCAGCAGGGCGTTGTGGTGGAACAGCAGGGCATCGACCTTGTCGGCCAGCACGTCGGTATCGGCCAGATCGCCGACGCGGATAGCGCGACGGGCCGTCTTGTCTTCATAAGCCGGGCCGATGCCGCGACCGGTGGTGCCGATCTTGGCCTTGCCGGCGGCCTGTTCGCGAACCTGATCGAGATTTCTGTGCAGGGGCAGGATCAGAGGGCAGTTCTCGGCAACGCGCAGGTTTTCAGGTCCGACGTCGACGCCGAGCTTGCGGATGTTTTCGATTTCCGCCATCAGCGCCCACGGGTCAACGACGACGCCATTGCCGATGATCGACAATTTGCCTTTTCTGACGATACCCGACGGCAGCAAGCTCAGCTTGTAGGTCACGCCATCAATGACAAGGGTATGACCGGCGTTATGGCCGCCCTGAAAGCGTACCACGACATCGGCACGTTCCGATAACCAGTCAACGATCTTGCCTTTTCCTTCATCGCCCCATTGCGAGCCGACGACTACGACGTTGGCCATACGAACTGTCTCCTTTGGATCAATTGCCGTCGAGCGGCACAGGGGTGCCGTCGATCAAGACATGTGTACATTCAAGGTGGGCCGCTTCGGCTTTTGCGTCAGGGCCTGTTTTGTATCCCTGCAGGGTGCGGAACCCCTGGCGGCGCAGGTCGTCGCCAGTGCTTCGGGGGGTGCCGTCGGGCAGATACAGTTTCGAGGGTGCGATCGGCAAGGGCAGGGCCCTCAGGATGCTGTCCATGAACAGGGTAAAGCCGGTTGCCGGTTCGCCGTCGCTGAAATCATCCTGACCGGCGATATAGCGGCCACCGCTGCCCAACTCGCCGCGCACACCCGGTGCGAAAAGCGTGAAAGTTACACCGGAATGATATTCAAAGCCGCGGTTTTCAACGGCATCAAGGGTCAGATCAAGTGCCGGATCGGCCTGTTCGATCAGTTTGACGGTGGCCAGCAGGGCATCGCGTGCCCTGGCGGCAGCGCCCGTCAGCGCCAGGGCGGCAATCATGCTGCTGACCTTCTCGACCGGACCGGAAGCCGCCAGCAGCGCCACGAAAAGACCGCGCGTGTCGGCCGTGAACTGGTCGGACAGTGATTTCACTTCGGCCGCGTCCTTGGCATCAAGGGCGGCCCGCATCTTCGCCGCCGCTTCGCCTTCAATGGCCAGGCTTTGCATGACCAGCGGCACCAGCGTCGGCTGACACAGATCGACCTTGATATTCCTGATGCCGAGCCCGTTCAGGGATTCCGCTGCCAGCAGCACCATTTCTGCATCGGCCCGAGGGTCGGCGGTGCCGATCAGCTCTGCGCCGGCTTGCGTGAATTGCCGTTCCGGGCGCAATTGAGAACCCTTGATGCGCAAGACCTCACCGCCGTAACACAGCCGGATCGGCCTTGGCTCGTGCGACAGACGGGTTGTGGCGATTCTGGCGACCTGCGGCGTGATATCGGCGCGCAGTCCCATCATGCGCTGCGAGATCGGATCCATAAGCCGGAAAGTCTGCCCGCTCATGGCGGCACCGGTGCCGGCCAGCAGATGATCTTCAAATTCGACCAACGGCGGGGCAACCCTGTCGAAGCCATGCTGAACGAATGCCAAAACCAGCCGCTCGCGCGTCTCGGCCTCAAATGCCGCCAGGGGGGGCAGTCCGTCCGTCAGGCCGGCGGGCAACAGAGCTTTTTCCGTCGGTTTCGTCATCTATAGTGGTCCACTGATTAACCGGGCGATGCCGGGCAGGCATGCCGCATTCGCCCGAGTTTCCTAGCGGTTTTGCGCGGGAAGGGCAAGGTTCGCCAGGACTGCGGAATGGGGATTATTGGGCGGACGGTTTGTCGTTGCGAACGGTTTTGCCGATGTTATCGACCAGCGGCTTGATCATGGCCCGGTGCAAAGCGGGACCGTCGGTCTCTACGCTTTCGGCGATGATGGTCCAGCCCTGCCACAGGCGTTTGCCGTTCTGCCGATCCTCGATCACAGCATCAATACGGAATTCGCTGGGCGCAACCTGGGTGATGCCCTTGTCACGCTTCGGATTCAAAATGCCGCCCCGCTCGGAATCAAAGATATTCAGACGGACTGCCGGTGCATCCTTGCCGGTATGGTTTTCTGTATTACTGAGGTCGATCAAGCGGTTGGGGCCGCCGCCGCTCCATTTTCCGGACGTGTCGCGGGCCTCAAAACTGAGAATCAGGCGGCTTTTGTCGGCGATTGTGTAGCCTTTATCCCTGAGCTCATCCTCAAATATTTTTTTCAGCTCAAGGATCTCCTCGGCATCGTCAAAAATCTCGACGCTAACCGTCTCGTTGCTGGGAATGTCGAAAAACGAGACAGCATTGATTTCGATCTCGTCTGCACGAAGGGGGGGCGACGAAATCATGGCACTCACGGTGAGTGCGCTGAACACAAGAACGCTGAAACGCATCAATCAATCCTCGGAGGAAAGTTAACTTTCTGAAATCAGGGAATCATTTTCACCATGCAGAGTCAACACAGAGCGCATGGGGCCGGTTTCAGATAATCGCGTGGCGGACCTTGGCCGAAACCCATTCGCTGACGATGACGGTCCCCAGTATAACCAGCAGGATCAGGGAAACCTGTGTCCAGGCGACGGTATTGATCGAGGAGCTGAGCTGCAGCCCGATGCCGCCGGCCCCGACCAGGCCCAGCACCGTGGATTCACGGATGTTGATATCCCAGCGAAACACCGAAATACCGGCAAACGCCGGCATGATCTGCGGGACAATGCCGTAATGCAGGATTTGCAGACCGCTGGCACCGGTTGCGGTGACGGCCTCGACCTGGGAAACGTCGATCTCTTCAATTGCTTCGTACAGCAGTTTGGCGCAGAAGCCGATCGAACGAATGCCGATGGCCAGCACCCCGGCCAGCACGCCGGGGCCGATGATCGTGACCAGCATAAGCGCCCACAACAGGGAATTGATGGATCTGGACGAGACAATGATGAACAGCGCTATCGGTCGGATAAAGGCCTTCGAGGGTGTGGTGTTACGGGCCGCCAGAAAGGCGATGGGAAACGCCAGGACGATGGCCATCAGGGTCCCCAGCGTGGCGATGTTGATGGTGTCCCAGATCGCCAGCCACAGCATGTCGATATAGTCCCATGCCGGCGGCACCATGCGCGAAGCCATGTCGGCGGCCTGCGTCGGCGCATCATGAACGAATTCCCAGATGGTCCTTTCGGAAACCAGTGACCAGCAATAGGTGAAAACGATCAGGCCAAAAAGCTGCACGGCCCAGGCGGTCAGTTTGGTTCGGTTGTCACGCCGCTTCCAGAGCCGGGTATCCGCTGTTTCAATCACCGGCATGATTACTGCACCCATTTCCTGATATAACTGGACGAATATTCGACACCCATGACGATAATGATGATGATCAGCAGGATCGCGGCGGCGGAATCATATTCATAGCGGTCGAACGAGGTCAGCAGTGTTGCGCCGATGCCGCCGCCACCGACGATGCCGAGGACGGCGGATTCCCTGAAATTGATGTCGAGCCGGTACATGCCGAGACCGATCATGCGGGGCATGACCTGGGGCTGTACCGCATAGTTGAGCCACTGAAACCAGCCGGCACCCGTTGCCTTGACGGCTTCTGCCTGGGCCGGGTCCATATCCTCGATGTCTTCAGCCAGCAGTTTTCCATAAAAACCGATGGTGCCGATCGACAACGCGATAAACCCGGCAAACGGGCCGAACCCGAACAGCTTGACGGCAAACAGCGCGATGATGATCTCGGGGAATGTTCGTGAGACGGCAAGGATGGCACGCGACACCAGATAGACGGGGCGGGGTGACAGATTGCGTGCTGCACCCAGCCCGACCGGGATCGATAGGGCAATGCCGACGACCGTCGAAATGATGGTGATCCACAGGCTTTCCAGGATACCATCGAGTATGGCATCCCACCGCGATACGAAATCCGGCGGAAAGAACGAGGCGACGAAACGGGCACCGCGCGGGATGCCATCGGCAACCCGACCCCAGTTGACGTCCATGGTGCCGAAAACGACGGCGAGATAGGCGGCGCCGACGACGACAATGCCCCAGCGCAGCAGCGGGCTCTTGATAAAAGGCTGTTTTTTCCAGGTGCGGGGCGAGGCGGTAGCGTTCATGGGATGGGGTCTTCCTCGTCTTCGTCCTCGACCTTGGCGATGGTCGCTTCCCAGTCCTCTTCGCCGTAAATCTGCGTCAGCACATCAGAGGTCAGACCGTCGGGCGGGCCGTCATAGACGATTTCGCCAAGCTGCAGGCCGACGATGCGTTCAGCGAACATCTGTGCCAGCAAGACGTCGTGGATGTTGATAATCGCGGCAAGGCCACGTTCTTTGCAAAGCTCGCAGATCAGCCGCATGATCTGGCGCGAGGTCTTGGGATCGAGCGAGGCGGTCGGCTCATCGACCAGAAGCAGCTCAGGGTTCTGGATCAGCGCCCGGCAGATGCCGACCCGCTGGCGCTGGCCGCCGGACAACTCATCGGCGCGCTTGTCGACCATTTGATCAAGGCCGACCCGGGCCAGCAGGCGAAACGCCTCGTCGATGTCCGATTGCGGAAATTTGCGGAAATAACTGCGCCAGAACGGCACATAGCCAAGCCGCCCGGAGAGCACGTTTTCCATCACGGTCAGACGTTCGACCAGCGCATATTCCTGAAAAATCATGCCCATGCGGCGTCTGGCGCGGCGCAACTGGCCCTGGTTCAGCCCGCTCAGTTCCATATCGCCGAGATAGATTTTGCCGGATGTCGGTTCAACCAGACGGTTGACGCACCGGATCAGGGTTGATTTGCCGGCACCCGACGGGCCGATCAGGGCCATGACCTGGCCGTCCGGCACCTCAAGGCTGACGCTTTTAAGCGCCTTGTCGCCTGTTTTGTATTGTTTGACGAGATCGACAAGCCGAAGCATGAAGCGTCCCCCTCCCTGAAGATTTTTTCCGTGACGACGGTGCCGGTATTTCAGCCGGCACCGCCCACGGTCGTTTCAGCGACGACTTATTTGCATTCGTATTTGACGCCGTTGGCAGCATCAATCTTGCGAATGACTTCCCAATCCTTCTTGTGTGTGATCGGGATGAACTTGCCTTCCTTCTTGAACTCTTTCTGCAGATCGGATCCTTCCCACGGGAATGTGAAGAAGGCTTCCTTAACCTTGGCGGCGACTGCAGGGTCGAGATTATGGGCAAGGCCATAGCCGGTGGTCGGGAAGGTTTGCGATTTGTAGATCGAACGGATCGCATCCTTCTTGACGACGTCGCGGGTAAACATGCGGTTCATCACCGAGTTGGCGACAGCGGCGGCGTCATAGTCCTTGTTGGCAACGCCCAGCACCGAGTTGTCGTGCTTGCCAGAGTAGGCAGATTTGTAATCCTTGTCGGCAACGAGACCGAATTCAGACTTGAGCAGTGCCGATGGTGCCTTGAAACCGGAGTTGGACGTCGGCGCGGTAAAGGCCAGCGTCCGGCCCTTCAGATCGGCCGGCGTTTTGATCGTGCTGTCGGCGGGCACGATGATTTCCATCTCGTAGCCGTACGAGCCGTCTTTTGCGGCCATCATGGTGAACGGAACGAAACCGGCGCAGGCGACCGCAATCGGGTTGGAGCCGGTGTTGAAGCCGGCAACGTGCAGACGGCCCGAGCGCATTGCCTCAAGCTGGGCGGCGTTCGACTGGACCGGGAAAAAGACCACTTTCTTGCCGGTTGTCTTTGCCATGTGCGCGATGAACCCATCCCAGACCTTGGCGTAAACGGCCGGGTCCTCGACCGGCGTGTAGGCAAAGATGATGGTGCCTGGATTGACGATCTTGCTCTTGTCAGTCGGCAGATCGGCCGTCAGATCGCCGTCGCGGTCGCAGTACTGTGCATCAAGGAAGCCGCGCGGGCAGTCTTCAGCCTGAGCGGCGCCGCCAAACAGCAGTAGGGCCGCAGCGAATGCGGCACCGAATAACTTTTTCATATAACCCTCCCAAATACGATGATGTCCGTATAATTAGTTAATAATGACAACGGATCATATGGATCATGCAGACATTTTACTGATGAATCCAGTGGGTATTGTGTGACTCATTTAAGTACAGCTATGAATGTATCCAATAACCTGAACGGGCCGGATGCGGTCAGGAGCAAAGACCGCAGATGACAACTGAAATTGATGCCGCGTGGGTATTCAGGCGCTATCAGGAAATCCGCTCAAGACTGCCTGTTGCGACGTTTCCGGTCGCTTCGACCGGGTATCGGTCGCTGGCTGCCGTGACCGACGATTTCGATGTCTTTGTCTTTGACTCGTTTGGTGTTCTCAACGTCGGGGAAGCAGCTATCGGTGGCGCTGCGGCACGGATCAGTGCCTTGCGTGCCGCCGGTAAACGGGTGTTTGTGCTGACCAATGCGGCCAGTCACCCGCTGGCACAGATCAGGAGAAAGTATCTGACTCTGGGCTTCAATTTTGATGATCGGGAAATCATTTCTTCCAGAGCCGTCCTTTATCAGGCCTTGCGAGCCTATGATGCGGGCATGCTCTGGGCCGTTGTCGCGCCTGAATCTGCCGGTATTGCGGAACTGCCGTGCCGGACGCAGCCGTTCGATGCTCCGGGGCTTGAAGAAGTCGATGGTTTTGTCCTGCTCAGCAGTTCGGGCTGGACCGCAGAACGTCAGACAGTCCTTGAACAGGCGCTGGCTTCAAATCCGCGTCCGGTACTGGTCGGCAACCCGGATCTGGTGGCACCACGCGAACACGGGTTCAGCAGACAGGCAGGGTATTTTGCGCATAAACTTGCCGATGAACTGGGCATACAACCGGCGTTTTTCGGCAAACCTTTCGACAATGCGTTTGCCTTGCTGCTGTCGGCGCTGCCGGAAAACATCGACCGCCGCCGGGTCCTGATGATTGGTGACACCTTGCATACGGATATTCTGGGCGCTGCCGCAGCCAGTCTGTCGACGGCACTGGTTACGGCGGACGGCGTGCTCAGGGGGCTTGATGTCGAGCGTTGCATCGCTGAATCGGGGATCAGGCCGGATATTATTGTGCCGAGGGTTTAACAGCCGTTTCTGCGCGTTGTTTGTTGTGTATGGGATGTGTCGGCACCCGCCGGGTATCATGGCCGATGAACGCCAGCAGCAGTTGCATGCCGACGATGATGCCCAGGGCCGAAAGGACGGCTGTGCCGGCGGTCGCCGGAATTCCGGTATCAATGCTTTGCCACCAGCGGAAAGCGCCGTAAAGACTGCCGAGCGACAGGATGAAAGTGCCGAGCAGCAGTTCCAGTGACGCGATGCCGACTTCACGGATGAAGTAGGTGTCGACGATCCGCCGCCAGCTGTTTTTGAGATGCCCGGCAAGAAACAACCAGAAAATCCGATGGACAACCAGATGGCTGACTTCCTGGCCGTACCTGGCCCGCATTGATACGTCGCGGACCACGGCATTGATCTCATTCAGGCGAAACAGCATATCGGATTCAAAGAAGAAACCGGGCGCGATATCATCCAAAGGCAATTCGCGGGCAACGGCGGCATGAATGGCGGTAAAGCCGTTCGTCGGGTCCATGATATTCCAGTATCCGCTCGACAGTTTCGACAGCAGGGTCAGCCCCATGTTTCCAAACAGCCGGATAACCGGCATGCCGCGCGAGGAATCGCGCCTGTGCAAGCGGTTGCCTTTGGTGTAATCGGCTTCGCCGTCGACAATCGGTAACACCAGATCGGGGATCAGGGACGGGTCCATCTGGCCGTCGCCGTCCACCTTGACGATGATTTCGGCACCGTCCTGCAAGGCCGCGCGGTAGCCGTTAAGAGTTGCGCCGCCGACACCCAGGTTATCCGGGTTGCGTAAAACCTGCACCCGTTTGTCGGTAACGCTGGCTTCCACGAAGTCACCGGTCTTGTCGGGGCAAGCGTCATCAATGACATAAATCGCCGAAATATCGGGGCCGATCTGACCCAGGACATCAAGAATATGATCCTTCTCCCGGTAACACGGGATCACGACGGCGATCTTGCACGCTGATTTCCGGGGATTGCCTGCCTCAGTTCGGGCCATGTTTTTTCCTTACCGTCGGGCGCACATTAGATCACGCGGGAATCACATCGCAAGCGTCACTATAGAATGATATCCGGCAATGAAATTGACGGGTTCGCAAATGAGATAAATTAGGTCTATGATAAGTCTTATTGAACCGGACCCAAGTCCGGCAAGGGATAGTTTGTGCTTCGGGGGGTCTGATGTCGAATAGTGAGGCATCTTCACTAAATGGTATTCGTGTGCTGGAAGGACTGGGCGCTGATATGCTCGGTTCCCTTGAAAAGGCATGCACATGGCGTCGGTATGTCGATCACGAACAGATTATCGACCGCCAGAGCGACTCGACGGATGTTTTCTTTGTCGTCGAAGGACGGGTTCGTATCGTCAACTATTCCCTGTCGGGTAAGGAAATAACGCTGGAAGATCTGGATGCCGGCAGCCATTTCGGTGAACTGTCGGCACTCGACGGGCAACCCCGTTCGGCCAGCGTGATGTCACTGGATCATTGTCTGATTGCAGCGCTCGCCCAGGAACGCTTCCTGAGCCTGCTGCGTGAAAATGCCGATATTTCATTTCGGCTGTTGCGCGCCCTTGCCGGCATTATCCGCAATTCAACGGACCGGATCATGGATCTCAGCACACTGGCCGCCAACAACAGGGTCCAGGCGGATTTGCTGCGCCAGGCCCGTAGCGGTCTGATCGGCGAGAATCAGGCGGAAATCCGCCCTATTCCGGTGCATGGTGATATTGCCAGCCGGGTCTCGACAACACGCGAAACCGTGGCCCGGGTGCTCAGCGACCTGGCTCGCCAGAACATCGTTGAGCGTAAAAAGAATGCCCTTTTGATCAAGGATCTGGCGCAACTGCGAGAGATGGTCGAAGAGGTCAGGGGCGAATAATCCTGGTTATTTTACCATTCGTGAGCGTCATCACAGACTGTTAACCATATTTTTGCCATCTTCCTGTCTAATCTGGAAACAGATAAGCCGATAGTTCGGAGGATAGGATCATGACGACCTGGAAGGCTTTCAGTCTGGCTCTGACGCTGACGATTGTGACTGTCATTATGGCTTTTGAGTTGAATGGCGGCATGGCCCCGTTCTGATTTGACGGCCTACTGGATTAGGTCGATAGCCCGACGCAGCACCATTTGACTCATACAAGGTATTATACCATTCTCTGGCCGATTTTCAGGGGCTGGCCCTTTTCAATTATTACGGCCATAATGCCTTATGGTCTTGCAAGGATGCATCTGATGGCGAGTAAAATCCTTATCGTTGAAGACAACGATCTCAACATGAAATTGTTCAACGATCTGCTGCAGGCGCATGGCTACGAGACCATACAGACAGTTGACGGGCGTGACGCGCTGAAACTGGCAAGGGAACATTCGCCCGATCTGATCCTTATGGATATTCAACTGCCGGAAATTTCCGGTCTTGAAGTCACCAAGATGCTCAAGGCCGACGACGACCTCAAGGGGATTCCGGTCATTGCCGTGACCGCGTTCGCCATGAAGGGTGACGAAGAGAAAATCCGTGAGGGCGGCTGTGAAGGGTATATCGCCAAGCCGATATCCGTGCCGCATTTTCTGGAAACCGTGAAGAAATTCCTGAGCTGAGCGTCCCGCTCTCAATTTTCAGCCTGTAAACACAGCCTGTAAAAGCGAAAACGCGCCGCTTTTCAAGGGCGCGTCAGCACGTGTGTTTGGCGGTCTGTGCCGCCATGCATGGCGTGATTACTTGATCTTTGCTTCCTTGAACATGACATGCTTGCGGACGACCGGATCATATTTCCGCATCTGGAATTTTTCAGTCGAATTTCTCGGGTTCTTCTTGGTGATGTAGAAGAAACCCGTATCCGCCGTGCTCACAAGACGAATTTGTATGGTCGCCGGTTTCGCCATGTTTTTGATATCCCGTTCAAGTCTAAAACGCCAAGCGTTCCAAGAGGCGGCAACATAACGCCAACGTCGGCCAAGTCAAGTCCTTTGCAGGGCTGGCGTGCCGGGTAAATTGACGGGCTGAAAGGGTTCTAGTTGATGGCCTGGGCCGTCGCCGTGCTCATCCTGAGCGCCCGCGCATGCAGGCGATCGTTGAGGATCAGGCGTTTGGCGATTTCCACGTCGATCGGCCCTTTGCGGGTTTCTGCCGGACAGCCGTCACGCATTTTCTGCCGTTCCTCATCATGCAAAAGGGCACGCCGTCGCCAGGAAACCGATTTCGCTGCCTGATTGCCCTGAAGCGCGGATTCAATGATCTTGGCGACGTCTCCGGTTTCCGCCTGACCGCTGGTGCATATGGTGGGAACCACACCCAAACCGTGCAGATAATACCCGGATGGTGCGACGAATTTCGACCAGGTCAGGGTAATTTCCCCGTCATTCGGCAAACGGATGACAGTCTGAACACTGCCCTTGCCATACGATGAAGTGCCGATAACCACGGCCCTGTCGCGGTCCTGCAGGGCTGCGGCCACGATTTCCGCAGCCGACGCCGACTTGCCGTCAATAAGGACCACTAGTGGTCGTCCGGCGGCAAAATCACGTCCACCGGCCTTGTAATGGTGCAGGCTGTCGGGATGCCGGCCCTGGGTAGAAAGGATGTCGCCTTGTGTCAGCAGCAGATCTGCAACCTGGACCGATTGCCGCAACAGGCCACCCGGATTGCCACGCAGATCCATGATCAGGCCGGCCAGCGGCGTCGCATCCGGGGCCATTACCCGGTTGAGGACCATTTCCAGGGAATTTGCTGTTTCCTGATTAAAACTGGAAATCGTGATGATGCCGATGCCGTTTTCAACCCGCCATGCCACGGATTCCGGCACAATATGGGTCCGGGCCACAGTAATGGTGAAAGGCTGTACGGCTTCCGGGCGCGACAGGGTCAGGTTGAGCGGTGCATGAACCGGACCACGGATCATCTGTGTCACGGCCAGACTGCTCATGCCCTTGATCGGATGGCCGTCGATCTTGACGATAAAATCACCCGGCCGAATGCCGCTTTCGAAAGCCGGTGTCGCAGGCAGGACCCTGGTGACGACGGCATAGTTGTCTTCCATCCTGAAGCGGATGCCGATGCCGCCGAAGCCGTCCCTGATGGCGCGGTTTCGTGTTGCCTCCATCGTGCCGGCATAACGCGAGAAAATATCAAGATCGGATAACGCCCCGTCAAAAAGGGCTTCGTAGATTTTTTCGGATGAGGCGGCTCTGATTTCAGTTGAGTTATGACGTGCCATTTCGGTCAGGGCGACCACAGCGGCAGCCCAGGCGCGGACATCGGCTTCCGGTGGGAATCGCAGGCGGCCGATTTCCTGAGTGTGTTCATACATGACGATTTCATTGGACTGCTCGGTCAGGCTGAGACCGGCATCAATCGTGCCCAGACCACGCAGCCCCTCGATGCTGATGCGGCGAAGTTGCACAGGCTCGATGTATTTATCGGTGATGTTGTCGAAACCGACGGCGATCACTTCGGCTGCGGCAGGCTGGGCAAAGCTGTCCTGAGCCTGCTGATCCTGGGTACCGGGAATCGCGCAAGCGCCAAGTACCAGCACGGCAAGCAGGCTCGTCGGTCGCAGCAGGAATAAGAATTTTCCAGACATTCTGATATTTAAAACCATCCAGGGGGATGTGTATATGTTCTCCGTCACATTGACGGAAGCCGTTAACGTTTAGGCCGGGCTTTTCTGGAGGGATTTGCGCTCTTTTTGCCGTCGCTGTCCAGCGTGTTTCGTTTCTGACGGCGCGATGCGCGGCTTTTCCCTTTGATTTTTTTAGGCGTTTTGCCTTTTTGCAGGGAATTGGCGGGACTGCGCCTTGTCTGCTGCTTGTTTTTGTTGGTGCTTGGTGCTGCGCCTCCCATCACCTCGAACAGCATGCCGCCGGTGATCGGTGTGACTTCACGCAGCACAACCTCGATTCGGTCGCCCAGACGGTAGATAATCCCGTTGTTGCGACCCTTCAGCAGGTGCCGTTCTTCGTCGTGAATATAATAATCGCTGGGCAGGGTCTTGATCGGGACCAGCCCGTCGGCACCGATGTCGTCGACGGAAATGAACAATCCGAAGCGCGTGACACCGGAAATCCTGGCGCTGAAACCGGCGCCGACCCTGTCTTTCAGGAAATAGGCGCTGTATCGGTCCATGGCGCTGCGCTCGGCGGCCTGGGCGCGGCGTTCGGTGACAGACAGATGCTCACCGATTCTGACGAAATCACCGGAATCTTCGGGCAAGGCACCGGTGTTCGGCTTCATGCCCCGGATCAGAGCCCGATGCACCAGCAGATCGGCATAACGGCGGATCGGCGAGGTGAAGTGGCAATAGCGCTTCAGCGACAGGCCGAAGTGGCCGATATTGTTCGGATCGTACATGGCCTGCGCCTGGCTGCGCAGGACAATATCGTTGATCATCTGTGCGTGCGGCGTGCCGCGGGCTTTATCGAGTATCCAGTTGAAGCGGTGCGGCGTGACCGGCTGGCCCTTGTCGAAGCGAATCTGCACGCTGTCCAGTACCTCGGCCAGTGCCTCGATTTTCGACAGCGACGGCTGGTCATGGACCCGGTACATGCAGGGCCGGTTCTTTTCTTCCAGAAATTCTGCGGCAGCGACGTTGGCCAGCACCATGAATTCCTCGATCAGCTTGTGGCTGTCGAGGCGTTGGCGCGGCTCGATACCGGTAATCTCGCCTGCATCATCAAGGACGATCCTGCGTTCCGTCGCATCCAGTTCCAGCGCGCCGCGTTCTTCACGCGCTGTCACCAGAATGGCGAACGCGGCATATAGCGGGGCGATGACGCTGTTCAGCAGTGGCGCGGTCATCTCATCAGGTGCGCCGTCCTGTGCTGCCTGCAGTTGCTCATAGGTCAGCCGGGCGTGCGAGCGCATCAGGGCGCGCTTGAAGCGCTTGGCCAGCAGCGCGCCTGACTTGTTGATCTTCAAATGCGCGACCAGACACGGGCGTTCTTCATCGGGTTTCAGCGAGCACCAGCCGTTCGACAGCGGCTCGGGCAGCATCGGCACCACGCGGTCCGGGAAATAGACCGAGTTGCCGCGCTCGAACGCAGCCCTGTCCAGCGCGTCACCCGGTCTGACGTACCAGGCGACATCGGCGATGGCGACGATCAGCTTGAATCCGCCCGGGTTTTTCGGATCGTCATCGGGCTCGGCGAAGACCGCATCGTCAAAATCGCGGGCATCGGCGCCATCGATGGTGACCAGCGGGATATCCCTGAGGTCATCCCGCTCGCCCAGCGGTGCGGCCTTTGACTTGTCGGCCTGACGCAGGGCGTCTTCGGGAAAGGCCACGGGAATGCCCTGCTGGTGGATCGAAATCAGGCTGATCGCCTTGGCCCCGGTCTCATCAGACAGTCGTTCGATGACGCGGGCGCGTTTCAGGCCCAGACGCGATGAATTGATGCCCTGGGCCAGAACCAGTTCACCGACCTCGGCACCTTTGTCGGCGCCGGGTGCAATAACCAGCTCAAAGCGTTCTTTCTTGTCGACCGGACGGATGCGGCGCTCGCCGTCAACCTCGATAACGATACCAAGAATGTCCGCCGGTGCGGCGGAGATGCGGCGGATGATCCGGGCGTTATAGCCGTCTTCTGTTTCGCTCAGGCGAGCCAGAACCCGCTCGCCGATACCGGGTGCGGAGCCTGCTTTGTCGTCCGGCTGCAGATAAATTTTCGGGGGAGTTGCCCGGCTTTCCCATTTGACCGGCTTGGCCAGAACTTCGCCGTCGAGATCGACGCCGGTGATTTCTAATACCGATACGTTCGGGAGTTGTTCGGGGTCGGCCAGTTTCCTGCCGCGTCCTGCGGTCAGGCTGCCTTCGTCTTTCATTTCCTTGAGTACTTTCTTGAGCCGGCGCTTCTGCTCGACATCGAGTTTGAACGCTCTGGCGATTTCACGTTTGCCGACATGCCCCTGAGCGTCGCGGATAAAATCGGCGATCTGCTGCTTGCTTGGGAAGGGAGCGTCGGTCATCGCTCAAAAGTAAGCGTGTGCCGGCTTTGCCACAAGGGGGCCGTTGTATGGCGATTGAAACACCTCGTCATCAACTCTGTTCATGGATGGCACCGTCACCCCGGTGCAGACCGGGGTCCAGTGATGCACAGTCGTATCTCGCAGGGACAAGGCCGTGCCAGCCGCTCTGGATTCCGGCGTGCGCCGGAATGACGAGCATTTACATATACTTCGTCATCCCGGGCGTTAGCCGAGCCCGGAACCATCAGGTTTCGGGAGCGAGGATTGCGATCCGGGACCCATGGTGGCAATGCGTCGGGTATTGAAATGGGTCCCGGTTCTCCGCTTCGCTGCGACCGGGATGACGTCATTTAATAGCAGGGGGTTATTCTGCGGCGTCGGAGTCCGGCTTGGCGGCAGGTTTCTTTTTGGCTGCGGTTTTTTTCTTTGCTGCGGGTTTCTTTTTGGCAGCGGCCTTCTTCGCCGGTGCTGTGGAGGCCGTTTTGCCGCCGCCCTTGCCGTTCGTGCCCTTGGCATCGATCAGGCCGAGGGCGACCTCCAGCGTCACATCTTCCTTGGTCATGTCTTTGGGCAGGCGTGCCATGGTCCGGCCATTCTGCACGAACGGCCCCCAGCGGCCGTCCTTGACCATGATCGGCTTTTTGTTCTTCGGGTGCTTGCCAAGCTCGATCGGCGGGTCCTTGCGCGGTTTGTCGCCGAGCAGCGCAACCGCCCGGTTGAGGCCGATGGTCAGTACATCATCCTCGTCACCCTTGAGCGAGACATAGGTGCCGCCGACCAGCAGGAACGGGCCGAAGCGACCGATGTTGGCGCGGATTTCCATACCGGACATCGGGTCTATGCCGACCAGACGCGGCAGCGACAGCAGCGCCACCGCCTTGTTGAAATCGACAGAGGCCGGATCAACACCCGCAGGCAGCGAGGCGCGCCTGGGTTTGATTTTCTTTTTGCCGACGACTTCTTCTTCACCGATCTGGATATAGGGCCCGTACGGACCCTGACGCAGCGTCAGCGCCTTGCCGGTTTCCGGATCGATGCCGAGTTCCCTGGGCCCGTCGCCGAGCACGTTTTCCGATGGATCGCCACCCAGGGGCGTCGTGAAGTTGCAGTCCGGATAACGCGAGCAGCCGAGGAACGCGCCATGCCGGCCAAGCTTGATCGACAGCTCGCCCTCTTTGCACTTCGGGCAGCTTCTTGGGTCCGAGCCGTCGGCGCGGTCGGGGAAGAAGTGTGGCCTGAGTTCCTCGTTCAGCACGTCCAGAACATTGCGCACCGTCAGATCTTTGGTGTCGTCGACCTTTTCCTTGAAGGCCACCCAGAAATCCCGAAGCACCTGCTTCCAGGCGATCTGGCCGCCGGAAATATCGTCGAGCTGGGCTTCCAGATTGGCGGTGAAATCATATTCGACGTAGCGTTCAAAAAAGCTGGAAAGGAAAGTCGTTACCAGCCGGCCGCGATCTTCGGGAATGAAACGGCGCTTGTCCAGCTGCACATAGTTGCGGTCCTGCAGCACGGTTATGATCGAGGCATAAGTCGACGGTCGGCCGATACCAAGTTCTTCGAGCTTTTTGACCAGCGACGCTTCGCTGTAGCGGGGCGGTGGCTGGGTAAAGTGCTGCTCGGGCAGGGTCTCGGTCCTGGGCGTCTCTTCGCCCTCGTTCATGACAGGCAGCAGACGGTTGCCGTCATCGTCCTCGGCGCTGTCATCGCGGCCTTCGCTGTAAACCCTGATGAAGCCGTCAAAGGCGATCACCGAGCCGTTGGCTCGGAACGTCACGGCGCGGTCGTCGGACGTCAGGTCGACCGCGACCTGATCGAGCACGGCGGCTTCCATCTGGCTGGCGACAGTCCGTTTCCAGATCAGTGAGTACAGCTTGAGCTGGTCGGGGCTCAGATACTGGCTTAAGGATTCCGGCGTGCGGCGAAGATCCGTCGGACGTACCGCTTCGTGTGCTTCCTGAGCATTTTTGGCCTTGGTTTTATAAACACGCGGGCTGTCGGGCACGTATTTCGAGCCGAATTTTTCCTGAATGACGTTTCTGGCGGCGTTGATCGCCTCTTGCGCCATCTGCACGCCGTCGGTCCGCATATAGGTAATCAGGCCGACGGTGTCCGAACCGATCCGGACGCCTTCATACAGGTTCTGCGCCACCTGCATGGTTTTGCGGGCCGGGAAGTAGAGCTTGCGCGAAGATTCCTGTTGTAGCGTCGAGGTGGTGAACGGCGGCGACGGAAAGCGCCTCGACTGCTTGCGTTCGATCTTGCCGGTCTTGTAGGTCCGGGCCTCGACGGCGGCCACGGCCTGTTCGGCGAGGGCCTCGGAGTTGATCGAAAACTTGGTCAGCTTCTCGTTGTTCAAGTGCGTCAACGTCGCCTTGAAGGCATCACCGCGCGGTGTTTTGAACAGTGCATCGACGGACCAGTATTCCTCGGCCCTGAACATCTCGATTTCAAGTTCCCGCTCGCAAATCAGTCTGAGCGCCACCGACTGCACGCGCCCGGCTGAGCGCGACCCGGGCAGTTTTCGCCACAAGACAGGCGACAGGGTAAAGCCGACCAGATAATCGAGTGCGCGACGAGCCATGTAGGCATCGACCAGTTCATGATCCAACTCACGCGGATGGGCGAAGGCTTCCCTGATTGCATCCTTGGTGATCTCGTTGAAGACGACGCGCTTGACCGGCTTGCCGGTCAGCAGCTTCCTGCCTTCAAGGACTTCCTTGATGTGCCAGGAGATGGCCTCGCCTTCGCGGTCCGGGTCGGTTGCGAGAAACAGACTGTCGGCGGACTTCAAGGCCCGGGCAATTTCATCGACGTGCTTTTTCGAGCGCCCGTCGATTTCCCAGGTCATGGCGAAATCATCGTCCGGATCGACCGAGCCGTTCTTCGACGGCAGGTCGCGGATATGGCCATAGCTGGCGAGCACAACATACTCGTCACCGAGATACTTGTTGATCGTCTTGGCCTTGGCCGGTGATTCGACGACGACGACGCTGGTCATGTCTGCCCGTTCAAAAGTTTCGACTTATATATATGCCCCGCAGTGCACCGCACCCTCAGGGCCGGGGAGAATTGGCGATAAAAGCAACACTCGTCAACCGTCGAAATGCGGGGCATGCAAAAAACTGTCACCATGCTAAGGTAAAATATTGTTCAATAACATAAGGTTATAGTGTTGTTAAAAATATTTTGACGGCATAAATAAGCCGATAGGCCAAATCAGTGACGATTTTCAGAGATAGAATGGCTGCCTAATGCCATCGCTCAGTCGCTGAGCAACGCCACTTTATTGCCCGCCTGACGCTCCAGCCGACCGGCGATTTCCAGTTCCAGCAGTACCACCGAGATGACGGCGGCTGGCTTGCCCGTGGCGCGGATAATGTCGTCGATGTCGGTCGGACCGTAATCCAGCGCCTCTAACACCTCACCGCGTGCCGCATCGACGGAGGGGCTATCGACGGAATGGTCCGTGTTGCCGGTAACGGCGCGGCGGCGTCCTTCGGCAAGGGTGTTGGGTGACATTTCTGCCAGCACCCGCAGTACATCGTCGGCGTTTTCCGTGAGGTATGCACCATCCCGGATCAGCATGTTCGAGCCTTTGACGCGCGGGTCCTGTGGTGGGCCCGGCACCGCGAACACTTCGCGTCCCTGTTCAAGCGCCATCCGTGCGGTGATCAGGGACCCTGATTTGGCACCGGCTTCAAGCACGACGATGGCCCGGGCTATGCCGGATATGATGCGGTTGCGTCTTGGAAAATGACGGGCCTGCGGCGTCGTGCCGGCGGCCACTTCGGTACAGACGGCACCGGTTGTGATCAGGTCGTTGTATAGTTGCTGGTTCTCACGCGGATAGACAATATCGACGCCGCCGCCCATGACGGCGACAGTGCCTGTTGCCATGGAGCCCTGATGGGCCGCCGTGTCGATGCCGCGCGCCATTCCCGATACGATCAGATAGCCGGCACTCCCCAGCCGCTCGGCCATGTTTGCGGCGAAGCGGCGACCGTTGACCGAGGCATTGCGTGAGCCGACCAGGGCCACGGCCTTTTTGCTAAGCAGATGCGCATGCCCCCGCACGAACAGAACTGGCGGCGGATCCTCGATATGGGCCAGCAGGGGCGGATAGGCGGCTTCCCCCCAGAACACCATGTCGCCGCCGAGTTCCCGCATGCGGGCGATTTCATCTTCGGCCAGGGGCTGTGGACATACTTTCAGGGCCTTGCTGCGACCGCCGTTGCGGGCCAGTTCGGGCAGTGCTTCCAGGGCCTGACGGGCATTGCCGTACCGTTGCAGCAAGCGAAAGAATGTGACCGGGCCGACGTTTTCCGAACGGATCAGCCTGAGCCGCGCCAGCTTTTCCTGTTCGTTCAAGGCGAGTGCCTGTTCGGATATCTGCATATGCTGTCCCTTTTCGTATCCGAAGAGGGCTATGCAAGGCTCAGGCGGGAAATTTCTCCACCGCTGACAGAATAAGGTGTTTCGTCAGGATTTCTTTTTGGAGGAGCGGGCCAGCATCATGGCCGGGATCAGGGCGATGATGAAGGCAACGGAGACGATCAGGAAGGTATCCTGAAATCCGAACGTCCGGGCCTGCGCATAAATGGTCCGGCTGAGATAATCATAGGCCCCCCATTCCAGTGCCTGATGCGTCAGCCCGCCTTCCTGAAGCAGGCGCGTGACCTGTTCAAGCAGTTCCCGGGTAAAGTCGTTACCCGATGTCTGCGTCGCCGTCAGCCAGTCGGCGTGCTGGGCGCTCCGGTATTCGATCAGTGCCGCTGTGATATTGACGCCGAATGCACCGCCGGTCTGGCGGATGAAGTTATAGGCACCTGCGGCGGCGTTGAGTTTCTCGGTGGTGATCGAGCGCATGGCGGCACCACCCAGATTGGGCATCACCAGCCCGAGCGCAGCGCGGCTTAATACCGTCAGCCAGGCGATGGTCCAGAACGTCGTGTTGACATCGGATGACGCAATCAAATACGTCGACAAGGCAAAGATCAGGCAGCCGGCGATGATCGGGTAATGCGGCGGAACGGTATCGGCGATGCGGCCTGAAATCGGAATCAGGGCGAACAGGAATAATCCGGCCGGGACCAGCACCATACCGGCTTCGGTTGGAGAAAAGTGCTGGATTGTCTGCACAAAGACCGGAATTGCATAATTGGTGGCGAAATTCCCGGCGCCGAACGCGAAACCGATGGCCATGGCAGCGGCGAATTTGGGATCGAGGAACAGCGTCGGGTCCAACAGCGGCGACTTGGTCTTGAGTTGTGAATAGATGAAAAAGGCAAAGATTATGACGCCGCCGATTGCCGTCAGCAGGGTCATGTCCGAAGTCCATCCCCAGCGTTGTCCGTTGCCGATGGCGCGCATGATCATGACCAGCGATACGCAAAGCAGGATAAACCCGATCCAGTTGAACGGGGGCAAGCGGCGTTCGAATTTCTTTCCGGGCATGAAGATCAGCCCACCGATAAAAGCAATCAGGACAAGCGGTAGCGGCATCAGAAAGGAATGCCGCCAGGTCAGAAGATCAATCGTCACACCACCGACAAGGGGGCCGAAACTGGGTGCCAGTGTGACGCCCAGGCCGTACATACCGACGGCAAAGCCGCGCCGGTTTCTTGGAAAAACCGCGACCATGGTGGCCAGTACCAGCGGCTGGATGATGCCGGCAGAAAAGCCCTGCATGATACGACCAAGGATCAGGATGTCGATATTCGGGCTGAATGCGCAGACAAACGAGCCGACAACAAAAACGATGAGGGTCATGGAATAGGCCGAACGCTGACCCATCGCCCGGACGACCCAGGAATTCAGCAACTGACTGGCGACCATGGTCGTCAGGAAGGCTGTCGCCGCCCATTGTGCAACATCCTGCCCGATGCCATAGGCCCCCATGATGCTCGGCACGGCGACATTGACGATAGTGGCCGACAGGATCATGGCAATCGCGCCGATCAGCCCGGCACCGGTCACCAGCCAGCGATAGCCTGGTCCATAGCGGTCGAATTTTTCCTGTATAGCCGGATCGTCATAGGTATCGGCCAAGGCGGCGGCTACTCTTTGATGGCGATCTTCACCTCGACCATCATACCCGGTCGAAGGCGCGGATCGGGATTCTCGATGGCGATGCGGATCGGCAGACGCTGTGTGATTTTGGTGAAGTTGCCGCTCGGATTGGGAGTCGGCAGCAGCGCAAACTGGCTGGTGGCGGCTGATCCGATTGTCTGCACAATGCCCGGAAAGAGCTCGTCCGGATAGGCGTCGATATGGATATCAACGGCCTGACCGACGCGCAGTTTGCGGATCACGGTTTCCTTGACGTTGGCCTCAACCCAGATGTTTTTTGGATTGTGCGTCAGCAAAAGACGCTGTCCGGGCGTCACATATTCACCGACATCAACGAAAGTCTTGTCGATGATGCCGTTGATCGGACTCTTCAGGGTACGGTCGAGGACATCAAGGCGCTGGCGTTCGATACGGGCGCGAATTTCCGCTTCGCGCTGCTCAAGAACCAGAACCTCGGCGGCCAGGACATCAAGTCGGGCACGGTCGGCTTCAACCTCGGCAATGCGCGACTTGGCCGACTGCAACTCAGCGACAGCAATGCGGTATTCGCGGTCAAGCTGCTGATGTTTGGTGTCGGCTTCGTCAAGCTGCCGTCTTGAGGAGACCTTGTCTTCATAGAGCTTTCTGGCGCGGTTCAATTCGCGTTCGGTCAGTTCGCGCTGCGGCTTGAGCGATGAGACGACAACTTCGGCGGCGGAAACCCGGGACCGTTCGGACTGCAGCCGGCTGTCGATCTGGCTGGCGACGAGGTTTTTTTCAGCCGCGAGACGGGCGCGTTCGGCATTGGCGGCGGCAGCCTGGGCTTCAAGCTCGTTCTGCAGGATATTGGATTCCCGGTCATCGATCTGCACCATTACGGTGCCTTCCTGAACGGTGTCACCTTCGGCGGCAGGCATTTTGGTGATCCAGCCGGCGACGCGTGAAGACACGGTAACCATATCGGTAAGGATGCGCGCATCTTCCTCGAAAACGAAGGTCAGGCGCTTATGCACCTCAAGAAACCCGAAATAGACGGCGGCAACAAGGGTGAGCGCAGAAATAATGAACACTGGACGGATGCGCCAGGCAGGTCGCTGGGTCGTCATCGCGGTGCTATCTGTGACCTTGGCGTCGGATGTGACGCGGCCATCTGCTTTGCTCTCATCGGGCATGTTTCAATTCCCATGTGCCCAATACAGGGCTACTGATGGCCCGGACACGCTGATAAGTTTGCATCCTCTGAGTGTGTTTGGAAAGACCCCGAGGCGCATTATTGTCTGTTATCAGGCGCTTCGCGTTGATTTTATGTATTTAACCTTGCATCAAGATTTATATTGAGCTTCTAGTAACTGGAAGCTTTATCATGCGTGTATCGTTAATATAGGGAACCGAAAAATGCAGATGCACGGGCGTGAATTGAAGGCGGAAACCCACAGTTTCGGGATAACAGGGATGACCTGTGCCGGTTGCGCCAGCCGTGCTGAGCGCGCCCTCAAGGCATTGCCCGGACAGTCGGAGGCACGTGTCGATTTCGCAACCGAACGGGCTACGGTTGAGCATTCCGGTGCCACCGCAACAGAAATTCTCAAGGCCGTCGAGGGTGCCGGGTTTCATGCCGAATTGACCGGGCTCGATCTCGATATCGGCGGCATGACCTGCGCCGGCTGTGCCGCCAATGTCGAAAAGGCGCTCATCGCCGTTCCGGGTGTCGTCGCTGCCGAGGTCAATCTGGCGATGGAGCGGGCGCATGTAACCTGGCTTGGCCATGATATCGCCGGCAAGACGCTGATTGAGGCCGTCAAAGCTGCCGGTTACCGTGCCGAAGCCAGGGCAACGGACGCCGACGTGCGCCGCCGACAGGCTGCGGAACAGGCGAAAAGGGATGCCGTCGCGCATAAGAAGGAAATCGTGATGGTGGCGGTTTCCGTGATCCTGACGCTGCCTTTGCTGGCGATGATGGTGCTGCCGACCCTGGGAGTGACCTATCATGTTCCGGCGTGGCTGCAGCTTGCGCTTTGTCTGCCGGTGCAGTTCTGGATCGGCAGCCGTTTTTATGTCGGGTCCTGGAAGGCGCTGAAGGCCGGTAGCGGTAATATGGACGTGCTGGTTGCGCTTGGTACTTCGGCGGCGTTCGCGCTGAGTAGTTGGCTGATCTGGCGTGATGGCTGGCAGACCACAGAACATCTGTATTTTGAAGCATCAGCCGTGGTCATTACGCTGGTGATCATCGGCAAGCTGATCGAGAACAGGGCCAAACGCGGCACCACCGAAGCGATCCGGACATTAATGGCGTTACGCCCGGAACGGGCCCGGGTTGTGCGCGACGGAGCGGTCATGGAAGTTGCCGTCGAAGCCGTGCTTGAGGGCGATCTGGTGATCGTCCGCCCGGGCGAACGGATACCGGTCGATGGCATCGTGCAGGCGGGAACATCAGAGGTCGACGAGTCCCTGATTACCGGCGAGAGCATCGCCATTACCAAAGCGTCAGGCGACACGGTGACCGGTGGTGCCATCAATGGACCCGGCGAATTGCAGATCACCGTTACCCGCGTCGGCGAGGATACGACGCTGGCGAAGATCGTGCGACTGGTTGAAAATGCGCAAAGCGGCAAGGCACCTGTGCAGCGTCTGGTCGACAGGATCAGCGCAATCTTTGTGCCGGTTGTCGTCGTCATCGCCGCCGCCGCCTTCGTCGGCTGGCTTGTCGCCGGGGCCGGTTACGAGGTCGCCATCATCAATGCTGTTTCGGTACTGGTCATCGCGTGCCCGTGTGCGCTCGGACTGGCGACACCGACGGCGATTGTTGCCGGAACCGGGGCGGCGGCGCGTGCCGGCATTCTGATAAAAGACGTTGCTGTTCTGGAACGCGCCTATGCGGTTGACATCGTTGCTTTCGACAAGACAGGCACATTGACCAAAGGTCGCCCGACACTGACTGACATTATAGCCTTTGACATTGCCGAGGATGACATGCTGGGGAGCGCCGCTGCTGTGCAGTCGGGCTCGGAGCACCCGCTGGCGCGTGCCGTTGTCGATGCGGCTGTCGGGCGCGCCCTGAAAATAGTCGCGGCAACGGGTGTCCAGGCGCATATCGGCAGCGGCGTCGAAGGAACGGTCGAGGGCGTGCCGGTACTGATCGGCAACCGGTCGCTGATGCAGGCGCAATCCATTGATAGCGCCGATGCCGCAGAAATTCTGGAAAAACTGGAAGCTGAGGGCAAAACGGCGGTGCTGGTCGCCATCGACGGCAAGCTCGCCGGTGTGCTGGCGATGCGTGACGCGGTCAGGGCGGAATCCGCTCAGGCGATCACGCTGCTGCATGCTCTGGGTATCGGCTCGGTGATGTTGAGCGGCGATGCCAACCGTGTCGCAGAAGCCATTGGTGCCGAGATCGGTATTGATGACGTCAGGGGGGCGTTGAAGCCTGATCAGAAAGTCGCAGCACTTGAAGCGTTCCGCTCTGAAGGCCGCCATACGGCGATGGTCGGCGACGGCATCAATGATGCCCCGGCCCTGGCCGCTGCGGACGTCGGCATTGCGATGGGGTCCGGAACAGATGCGGCGATGGAAACGGCCAGCATCACGCTGATGCGCCCGGACCCCCGGCTCGTTGCGGGTGCCATGCAGATCGCCCGCGCGACATGGCTCAGGGTGCGCTGGAATTTGTTCTGGGCCTTCATTTTCAACGTCATCGGGTTGCCGCTGGCGGCGCTGGGGTATCTGTCACCCGGGATCGCCGGTGCGGCAATGGCGCTAAGCTCGGTCACCGTGGTCAGCAGTTCGCTGTTGTTGCGCGGCTGGCGGCCACAAGGAATGGGAGAGAGCGCATGAACGTTCGTGATGCGGGAAAACGAAGCGGATTACCGTCAAAGACCATCCGCTACTATGACGAGATCGGCCTCGTGGTGCCGGACCGTCGCGAGAATGGTTATCGGGACTATGATAACCAGGCGGTGCAGAAGCTGGCATTTCTCAAACGAGCCCGGCAGCTCGGTTTTTCCATCGAAGACTGCCGCCAGCTATTGTCGCTGTATGAAGACAAGGAACGCGCCAGCGCCGATGTGAAGATGCTCGCCGAAAAGCATCTGACGGAAATCGACAAACGACTGGAAGAATTGCAGCAGCTCAGAAGCACCCTCAAGCATCTGGTGCACGCCTGCCATGGCGATGAGCGTCCTGATTGCCCGATCCTGGCGGACCTGTCCGGTCAATAAGCGCCCTGAGGCTGAGGGGGGTGTGTGGAAAACCCTCATATCCCCGATTGCGTTCTTCCGTCATCTTTAAGCGGATTTGCTAATCCCTCTTGCAGTAATATCCATTGCAACGGGAAGCTGATGGCAGAACCGGGCACCCTTCATATGCTGATCGAAAAACAGATTAATGTGCCGGACTCCCTTGCGCCCGGGTACATGAGTGCCCCCGGTATTCGTGATTTTTATGCACGGACATCGGCGTTGATGCAGGGCCGGCATCCGGCACGATTTGCCGATCTTGATCTGATGTCCATGCACCGCCTGGCACCTGATGTCATGATTATCGATGTTGATCCTGCGACCTGCCGGAAGTTGCTGCGGTTTGTTGGAACACGCATTGTCGATGTGTTCGGTCAGGAAACCACAGGTATGTATCTCGATCAGATTGATATCGGGCCTTTCCGCTCGCAACAGTTGGCGGCCTTCAATATGGCCGTGGCAGCCAAAAGGCCGCAATGGACCCGCGTCAACGCCCTGTTGGCAAATGATCACACGCCGTTACACAGGGCACTTGGCGGGATGACCTATGAGCGGCTGGTCGTGCCGTTCACGGATAAATCAGGGCAGGTCACACATCTCGCAGCAATGACGGCCTGCACGGAAACGGCAAATGCCGATAACAGGTTCGAGCACCGGGAAGTTGATTTAGGCCTGAATTGACGATGAGCGGCATCAGGTGCTTAACAAATTCAGGCTTTTTGCAAATAAAGCGCCGACAGCATTTCACCAAAATCTCTCAGAAGCTCCTGTAGCTCAGGTTCTTCCACGGCATGTGCGGCAGCAGGAAAATCCATCCAGACGCGGTCACGCTGGTGCTTTTCGGGCCAATCATCGGCCAGCGTAGAGACCTGCATCGGGTAGACTTTGACCCGGTAGGCATGATCGTCCCTGTCATCAGCCTTGAAATAGGAATAGGTGCCGATCTTGGTTTCGGCGAGCTGCCCCTTGATGCCCGCTTCCTCAAATGCTTCACAGAGTGCCGCTTCTCTCGCATTCTGGCCGGTCTCGACATGCCCTTTTGGCAACACCCAGCGACCGCGACCCCGTGATGTCACCAAAAGCACCTTCGGGATGCCGGAATCGATGCTGTAGGCAAGAACGGCCGATTGCGGGATGCTGTTGTTGGAGGCCATGCCGGGGTCCTGTTAAAGCCGAGAGGTCAATCGCAATTCGAAATGACAAACTTGTTTTTGTCCCCATGACTATCAGGCATCGGTCTTTTTATTTGGTTAATCGTATGACACTTTTATGACAGTCATCGAGATCAGTAAAATATCGACGCCGACCCACGCTTCCGGCGCTATCGCAGCACATTAGTTTCAGGCAGGACCGAACGTTTATGGGTCTCTTCAGCGGCAAATCTGATACGCCGATCAATCTCAAGGCACAGCCGCTCGACAAGGATCTGAAGCGGATCGTGCAACTTGAGCACGCCGCCAAGGAAGCCGGCACGAGTTATCTCAGCCTTGGGCTCGGACTATTTTTCCTGATCGGCGTGTGGATCTTCACATACGTTTATTCCGGCGGCAATGCGAGCGCGACGCTGATCGTGGCGGCGGTTATCGGCGGCTACATGGCCATCAACATCGGTGCCAATGATGTCGCCAATAATGTCGGGCCGGCGGTTGGCTCAAAAGCGTTGACCATGTTCGGCGCGCTGATCATCGCTGCAGTATTCGAATCAGCCGGTGCCCTGCTTGCCGGCGGTGAGGTCGTGTCGACGATATCGAAGGGCATCATTTCAACCAGCTCGATCACTGACGTTGATGTGTTTGTCAGGGCCATGATGGCGGCCCTGTTGTCGGCGGCGCTTTGGATCAATCTGGCGACCTATCTGGGGGCACCCGTCTCGACGACGCATTCGATTGTCGGCGGGGTTATGGGTGCGGGGATCGCCGCAGCAGGGCTTGGCGCTGTCAATTGGTCGATGATGGGTGCGATTGCGGCGAGCTGGGTGATTTCGCCGGTGATGGGCGGGCTTGTCGCGGCCGTGTTTCTGACTTTCATCAAAGGAGCCATTTTATATAAGCCGGACAAGGTCGCAGCGGCCCGCAAATGGGTGCCGGTACTGGTTTCCGTGATGGCGGCGACGTTCTCGGCCTATCTGATGCAGAAGGGGCTCAAGCAAGTCTGGAAACCTGATTTGACGACCCAGACAGTGATTATCGCCAGCGTGCTTGTGGGCTCCTATGTCTGGTCCAGAATTTCCGTTAACCGGGCTGCGGTCGGTATGGAAAACAAGAAAAAATCAGTGGCCAAGCTGTTCACGCTGCCGCTGATCTGTTCGGCGGCGCTGTTGTCCTTCGCGCACGGCTCAAACGATGTCGCCAATGCCGTCGGGCCGCTGGCGGCAATCGTTAACGCCATCGCTTTTGGTGAAATCACCACCACGGCGACGCTGCCGTTCTGGGTGCTGCTGATCGGTGCGCTCGGTATTTCGGTCGGTCTGGCACTTTTCGGGCCGAGAATCATCCGTCTGGTCGGTGAAAAAATCACCAGGCTCAACCAGGTACGGGCCTTTTGCGTTGCCCTGTCTGCGGCCATTACCGTGATCATAGCGTCAGCGTTCGGGCTGCCGGTCAGTTCAACGCACATTGCCATCGGTGCCGTTTTCGGCGTCGGGTTTGTGCGTGAGGCGATCACCAACAGAGGCGGTGGCGATAATTTCAGTGAATTTTCCCGAAATCCTGATGCACTGTCGGGGCTTGATCAGGGCAAGCTGTTCAAATCCTGGCGTAAATATCGAAAACGCAAGCTGGTTCGCCGGCAGCATATCCTTTCGATTGTGGCAGCCTGGATCATAACGGTGCCGGCATCCGCGCTTTTGGCGGCCGTACTGTTCTTTGTGATCGACGGGTTGCGCTAAGGGCACTTTCCGACCGGGCTGCGGTTGTTGCGCTTTCAAATCCCCGGGGGCGTCAGTAAGCTACACGATAATCAAGAAGTTATCGGGCAAAATGCCCAAGGGAGGAAAATTGAAGCGCGGACCGGCGCAAAAGCCGCGAGCGCAGGATCAGGGGAGCCGTCTGAAATATTCAGACGTCCGAAAGTCCTACGCCGCAATCGACCTTGGCACCAACAGTTGCCGGATGCTGATTGCTGTTCCTGATGAAGCCGGATTCCACGTTGTTGACGGGTTTTCCCGTGTCGTCCGGTTGGGCGAACGGGTTTCCGAAACGGGCCGCTTTCAGCGCTCAGCCATGGACCGGACGATGAGTGCCCTGTCCCATTGTGCCGATCGGATGAAGGCCCGCAACGTCGGGATGATGCGGGCCGTCGCAACCGAAGCCTGCCGGCAGGCAATCGATGCACAGGAATTTATCGAACGCGTACAGAAACAGACCGGGCTCGACATGGAAATCATCTCGTCGACCGAAGAGGCCGCGCTGACTGTTTCTGGTTGCGGTGATCTGCTGCGCTCGGGTTATGATCATGCCCTTGTCTTTGATATTGGCGGCGGCTCGACCGAGATTATCTGGGTGGAAACACTGCTGGGTAAACCGGCCAGGCTCCTCGATATGGTTTCCCTGCCGTTTGGCGTGGTCTCGCTCAGGGATGAGTTTGGTCCTGAATCCCTGCCGACGGATGTCTTTCACGGTCTGTTGAACAGAATAGATGCGGCCCTGGAACCTTTTGACCGGCGCAATAATATTTCTGATGCGATTGCCGAAAACAGTGTCAGGATGGTCGGAACATCGGGCACTGTGACAACGCTGGGTGCCATGTATCTGGAATTGCCACGCTACAAACGCAATCGTGTGGATGGTCTGGAAATCCGCTATGACAGTATTCGCCAGATCGGGGCCCGGCTGGCCGAGATGTCGTGTGAAGAACGGATCCGGCACCCGTGTCTGGGGCACGGACGGGGTGATCTGATGCTGATGGGGCTGGCTGTACTGCGTGCGGTTTGCGAGCGTTGGCAGGCCGGTAAACTGAGAGTTGCTGATCGCGGTATCCGTGAGGGTATTCTGGCGGAGTTGATGGCCGCTGACGGGCATGACAAATTCGGTCTCAGGTTACAGCGTGCGGATCATCTGATCAGCCAGAGCAGACAGGTATAAATTCAATGGCCGGTGGCGGCAAAAAAAAGGGTCCGGGGAAAGCAGCCGGTAAACCGGGTACTGCCAGCCGCGGCCTGCACACCCGCGTCAAAACCGCCAAGGGCAGGCGGATGTCTTCGACTTTATGGCTGCAACGCCAGCTCAACGACCCGTACGTGATGGAAGCCAAACGACTCGGTTATCGCTCGCGCGCGGCCTTCAAGCTGATCGAATTGGACGACAAGTTTCATATTCTCAAGCCCGGTGCGCGCATCGTTGATCTGGGTGCCGCACCCGGTGGCTGGACCCAGGTCTCGATGCAGCGGATCGGGACCAAAGGACATGTCGTCGGCATTGATCTGCTGGAAATCGAAGCCGTTGCCGGAGCTGATCTTATTCAGGGTGACTTCCTCGACGATGATGCGCCAGAGCGGATCAAGGCCTTTATGGGCGGACCGGCGGATGTTGTGCTCAGCGATATGGCGGCATCGTCGACAGGGCATCCGCAAACCGATCACCTGCGCATTATGTCACTGCTCGAGGTTGCTGTTGATTTCGCCGTCGATGTTCTGGCACCGGGCGGCGCATTTATCGGCAAGGTTCTGCAGGGCGGCACGGAAAATCAGCTTCTGACCTCGCTGAAACAAAACTTCAGAACCGTCAAACATGCCAAACCGCCAGCCAGCCGTAGCGACTCGGCGGAAGTATATGTGGTGGCGATGGGGTTCAAGAATCCGGGCTGAACCCGTTTCGGAGCCCCTAACCCTTTGTTTTATCAAGCTCACAAAGGATCTGGCGGGTATGCACAGAATCCCGTTCTGGGCACTTGTGAAAGACAAACTCGTGTGTATGATGGCGCGCCAACGCCACAGCGAATACCGGAGGCGTCATGGCACCGCCCAAGATCGAAGAAGCACTTACATTTGACGACGTCCTGCTGGTACCGCGCGCGTCCAGCGTTTTGCCGACCGGAACCGATACCCGGACCCATCTGACCAAGTCTATCGCCTTGAATATCCCGCTTATTTCGGCGGCCATGGATACGGTCACCGAGCATCAGCTGGCGATTGCCATGGCCCAGGCCGGCGGCATCGGCGTGCTGCACAAGAACATGACAATCGAAGAGCAGGCGGCCGAAGTCAGGCGCGTCAAGAAATTCGAAAGCGGCATGGTTTCCGATCCGCTGACCATTCATCCCGACCAGACCCTGGCCGACGCCCTTCGCCTCAAGGCCGAAACCGGATTTTCCGGTATGCCCGTGGTTGAACGGGGAACCAGAAAACTGGTCGGCATTCTGACCAACCGTGATATCCGCTTTGCCAACAAGCCGGACCAGCCGATCAGCGAACTGATGACCAGAAATACCCCGGAAATGCCCTTGATTACGGTCAAGGAAGGGGTCGACGGCACGGAAGCCCGGCGTATCCTGCATAAATACCGGATCGAACGCCTGTTGGTGATTGATGACGATTACCGCTGCATCGGTCTGATTACCGTCAAGGATATGGAAAAGGAAGAGCGCTTCCCGAACGCCTGCAAGGACGAACACGGCCGGCTCCGTGTTGCTGCGGCAACCGGGGTCGGCGTCGCCGGGATCGAACG
>JBBDOA010000117.1:0-12486 GCA_040877275.1 Rhodospirillales bacterium
CCATCTGGCTGATGGCGGGATCGGCGAGCGTATCCGTTCCGGCTTCCGGATCGCTCTTACCGGTGCCCCGAATGTCGGAAAGTCCTCGCTGCTCAACGCGCTCGCAAAACGCGACGTGGCAATCGTTACCGATATTGCCGGCACCACCCGTGACGTGATCGAAGTGCCGCTCGACCTTGGTGGCTATGCCACGGTGCTGATCGACACGGCGGGTATACGGGACAGTACCGATGTGATCGAGCAGGAAGGGGTCAGACGGGCCCGGGCCGAGGCGGCGACGGCGGACCTGCAGCTTCACCTGGTTGAGGCCTCGCGCTGTCCGGTTGATTTATCCGTTGATCCGCAAGCGCTGCTGATTTTAACCAAGTCAGATCAGGTGTCCGATCATGACCGGATCTCTCTGCCAGATAAGGCGATGGTGATTTCCGCGCTCACCGGTGACGGGCTCGGCGCACTGATCCGGGAAATAACAGCAAGAATTGCGGCCAGAGCTTCAGCACATACGGCGGCGTCTGCACCGTTGACGCGGGCTCGCCATCGCCATGCGCTGGAAGAATGCCTGGCGGCTCTCGAACGTGCACTGGAAGCCGCGGCCAAGGGGGCCGATGAAGAAATGATGGCTGAAGATATTCGCCTGGCCGCCCACGCCCTGGGGCGCATTACCGGTCGTGTCGATGTCGAAGAGCTGCTCGACAGGATATTCCGGGACTTTTGTATTGGAAAATGACTCTGGCCTTCTGGTTGCGGCGTTTCACGTGAAACAACGGCACTATCCATCGACGCTCAAGGTAAATCTACATATTGGTGGTTAACCGATTCTAACCACAATGTTTCACGTGAAACAGGCGGTCAGAACAATTGACTCGGATACGGTGTATGACTATGTTCCGCGCCATGTCAAAAACAGATGTGATCGTTGTCGGGGGTGGCCATGCGGGTGCGGAAGCGGCGGCGGCATCGGCACGCATGGGCGCGCGGACGCTCCTGATTACACACCGTCTCGACACCATAGGCGAAATGTCGTGCAATCCGGCCATCGGTGGATTGGCCAAGGGGCAATTGGTTCGAGAAGTCGATGCGCTGGACGGCATCATGGGCCGGGCCATCGACCGTGCCGGTATCCAGTTTCGCATGCTCAACAGATCAAAGGGGCCTGCCGTTCGTGGGCCCCGCGCTCAGGCTGACCGCAAACTCTATCGCCAGGCCATTCAGGAACTTCTGGGTGAAACAGAAAACCTCGAGATCGTTGAGGCGGGTGTTGAGGACTTGCTGCTTGATCCGGGTCGCACCCGGGTCATCGGTGTCCGCACGGGAGCTGGAGAGGATATCCATGCTGCTGCTGTCGTTATCACCACCGGGACATTTCTGCGCGGCCTGATTCATATCGGGGATCAGAAAATTCCTGCCGGCAGGGTCGGGGACAAGCCGGCCATCGGTCTGGCCTATACGTTCAAAAGACTGGGTTTTCCACTGGGCCGGCTCAAGACCGGCACGCCACCCCGACTGGATGGTCGCACCATTGCCTGGGGCGGTCTTGACGCACAGCCGGCGGATAACCCGCCGATACCCTTTTCGTATATGACCGATCAGATCCGGGTCCCGCAGATCGAGTGTCATATCACCTATACCAATGCCCGAACCCATGCCGTTATTCAGGAGAACCTGCATCGGTCGGCCATGTACTCCGGACAGATTGAGGGCGTTGGCCCGCGCTATTGCCCGTCGGTGGAAGACAAGGTCGTGCGCTTTGCCGACAAGGAACGTCACCAGATCTTTCTTGAGCCGGAAGGACTGGATGACCCCACCGTTTACCCGAACGGGATCTCAACCTCGCTGCCAAAAGAAGTTCAGCTGGATATCCTGAAAACGATTCCCGGGCTCGAGGATGCGGTGATGATCCGCCCGGGCTATGCCATTGAATATGATTTTGTCGACCCGCGAGCCTTGAAGGCAACGCTGGAAACCCACGCCGTTCAGGGGCTGTATCTGGCCGGTCAGATCAACGGGACGACAGGGTATGAAGAGGCTGCGGCCCAGGGACTGATGGCCGGCATCAATGCGGCTTTGGCCGCCGGGGACGCTGCAGAGGCCTTTACGCTGAACCGGGCAGAAGCCTACATCGGTGTCATGATCGATGATCTGGTAACGCTGGGCACGGCAGAGCCCTACCGGATGTTTACATCACGGGCTGAATACAGATTGCTGTTACGGGCCGATAATGCGGATGTACGACTGACACAGCGCGGGATCGAAATTGGTGTCGTCCGGAAGGACAGGGCGCGTCAATTTTCGGACAAAATCAAGGCACTGGATGCCCTGCGTTCATCTTTGCTGGCGATACAGGCGAGCCCGTCAGAGCTGAAAGCACAGGGACTGGACATCAATCAGGATGGTGTCCGGCGCGATGGACTGGATTTGTTGCGTTATCCGGGGATCGATTTTACCAGGCTCGTATCCCTGTGGCCTGAACTGAACACGGCGCGCAAGGACGTCATCGAGCAGATCGAAATCGAAGCCATGTATGCCAGCTATCTGGAGCGTCAGGATGCCGATATCCAGGCCTTGCGCCGCGATGAAAGTCTGGAATTGCCGGGCGATCTTGATTACGGCCGTATTCCGGGCCTGTCCAATGAAGTCCGTGATAAACTCGGCCGTGTGCGACCGGAAACCCTGGGGCAGGCGGCACGGATCTCCGGCGTCACGCCCGCTGCTGTTACGGCTTTGCTGGGCTATGTTAAGCGCCGTGACCGCCGGCTATCGGCCTGAGGCGCTGTTTCACGTGAAACATGAAAGCCATGACAGTTTTGATCCCTTGACGCGATCAGGCTTCTCTGCGGCCCTTGGAGAGGTAGAGAGCAGCGTTCTGGATCGACTGGAAAAATATATTGGCTTACTCGGCAAATGGCAGCGGGCCATCAATCTGGTGGGGCCGAGAACATTGGAAGATCCCTGGCGTCGGCACATTCTGGATAGCGCACAGCTGATTAAGCTGATGGGAAGTGAACGAGAAGCACCTCGTGTTGTTGATCTTGGCAGCGGGGCCGGTTTGCCGGGGCTGATTATTGCGATTATGACAGACTGGCCGGTCACGCTTGTTGAGAGCGATCAACGAAAAGCGACTTTTTTGCGGGAAGCGGCGCGCGAAACCGGCACGATTGTTGACGTCCATGCCGGGCGCATCGAAGCCACCGAACCATTACACGGGGATATCGTCACGGCGCGGGCCCTTGCACCGCTTGTCAAGCTTCTGCCCTGGGTATACAGGCATCTGGCGACAGGCGGTAAAACCATGCTTTTAAAAGGCGCAGATGTTGAAGATGAATTGACGGTCGCAAGCAAACAATGGACAATGGATATTAACAGAAAACATAGCGTGTCCGATGCTTCTGGTACGGTTCTTGTCATTGAGAACCTTAGACCCCTAACGGATGATTGATACGATTTTGCACCCACAACGTACCCGAATTATTGCTGTTGCCAACCAGAAGGGCGGGGTTGGTAAAACCACAACGGCAATCAACCTGGCGACCGCTCTGGCGGCTGTTAAGCAAAAAGTCCTGGTGATTGATCTGGACCCGCAGGGCAATGCTTCAACAGGGTTGGGCATTGATCTGAAGCAGCGGCAGAAAAACACTTATCATGTCCTGATCCGGGAAATTTCCCTGCACGATGCTATCCAGCAAACACCTATCCCCGGATTGGATATTGTCCCATCCGGGATTGATCTTTCTGGTGCGGAGATCGAACTGGTCGACGTTGATCGACGAGAATTCTGCCTGCGCGAGGCATTGATGCTGGCCGCTGCCGAATATGACTATATTCTGATCGACTGCCCGCCGGCGTTGGGCCTGTTGACGATCAATGCTCTGGTCGCGGCACAGGCTGTGCTGGTACCGCTGCAATGTGAGTTTTTTGCCCTGGAAGGGGTTTCGCTTCTGGTCAGAACCATTGAGCGCGTCAAGGCAACGTACAACCCGGGTCTGGAAATTCAGGGCATTGTCCTGACCATGTTTGATGGCCGGAACAACCTGTCGGGTGCCGTGGCGGACGATGTGCGGGCCTTCTTCGGTGACAAGGTCTATCAGACGGTGATCCCCCGGAACGTCAAGGTCTCGGAAGCGCCTTCCTATGGTCGCCCGGTGATTATCTATGATATCAATTGTGCGGGATCACAGGCTTATCTCAGTCTGGCTGGTGAAGTGATCCATCGAGAGCGGCGGGTGGGTGCGTAATGGCTGAAAAGAAAAACAAACTGGGGCGCGGGTTGTCGGCGCTGCTGGGTGAAACCAACGACGATTACGCCAAACTGGATCGCGTCCGGACATCAAAGCCGGTGGCGATTGAATTGCTGCATCCGGGTAAGTATCAGCCACGACACCATGTCGATCAAAATGCCATCGAGGCGCTGGCCCAGTCCATTCGCGAGAAGGGTGTCTTGCAGCCGTTGCTGGTGCGGCGTCACCCCGATGATTCCTCGGCTTATGAAATTATCGCCGGTGAGCGGCGCTGGCGTGCGGCGCAACTGGCGAAGCTGTCTGAAGTCCCGGTAATTATCAAGGATTTTGATGATCAGACAACGCTTGAGGTTGCGCTGGTTGAAAACGTACAGCGTGAAGATCTCTCGGCCATGGAAGAAGCAGATGCCTTTCAGCGGTTGATCGATGAATTCGGGCATACCCAGGAAGACGTGTCGAGACTGGTCGGTAAAAGCCGCAGTCACGTCGCCAATACCCTGCGACTTCTGGCGCTTGAACCGAAAGTCAAAAAGCTGGTTGAAGAAGGGCTACTGAGCGCCGGTCATGCACGGACCCTGATCGGGGTTGACGGGGCGTACGAAAAAGCCAGAAAGATCATCGATAAAAATCTCAGCGTTCGTGAAGCGGAACGGCTGGCCAAGCAGAGTACAAGTCCGGGCGGCAGCAAAAAAATAACGTCGGTAAAATCCAAGGATGTTGATACCATTGCCCTTGAGCGGGATCTCAGTAATTTGCTGGGATTAAAAGTTTCGGTTGACGGAATCGGGGCAAAGGGTGCCCTCAAGATCGAATACGATAATCTTGATCAGCTCGATTTTATCATCGGGAAATTGAAATCGGCTCAATCAGTGCCAGCAAGTGCGCAGGCATTGAAAGAAACGATGCCGCCTATGCCGGTAGAACCCGAAAAAAAACCTGAAGCCGCCCCGAAACTGTCGGTAAGCCTGAAGCCGAAATTATCTAAATCTGCCGGGTAATTACTATTATATTCAATGGGTTATTGCATTGAACGGCGTGCTGCCTGGGTTAGTTGCAAGAGCGTCCGTTCGCAAATTGACCGATCAATATCCAGCCCGGATTTGCAATCCCGTTCAGTTATCAGCAGCAGATTTAATGCACGCGCCAGATCGCCAGCGCTCCATTTATGCACCTGAACTGCGAATGCATCGGCCTGTTTGAAGAAAACCGGCGGGTTGAGTTTTTTTATGGCAGATTGCACGCTGTCGCCTTTGGCCGCATGGCTTTTGGTCTGATGCAAACGATCCAGGTGACGTTGTACGGCCCGGATGATGCCGACGGTCGTGGCCCCGTCGCTGAAAGCCCGATCCATGGCCGGGCTCAAGCCAGCCTGATCGCCACTGGCTACGGCATAGGCTATATCATCCAATGAGGCTGATTTGACATCGCCGACAGCGGCTTCAATATCCTGGACTGAAATTACGGTTTCAGTACCGGAACTGCCGGCATAGAGAATAAGCTTGTCGAGTTCCTGTCTGATGGCCAGCCGATCCGAACCCAACCGGCTCAGCAGAAGGGGTAGCGCATCCGGGGCAAGCCTGACATGGGCCGCCGCAAGATGGGATCTGACGACAGCGCCAAGGTCGCGGCCTTCATCCGCATAACAGCCGATGGCCGCAGCATCTTCGCGGGATTCGAAAAGCGTTCTCAGCTTTGATCGCGGTGCCAGTTCGGATGCTTCAAAAACTGCGGGCTTTATGCCGGCTCCGGCTTTCAGCCAATCCTCAATGATCGGTGCTGCGCCTTCAGTTACGTCGCGCACGTTGACGGTTGCCGCGCCGCCCATCAACGACAGGGCATTGCTCGCGTCGGCCAGCAAGGCACCGTCTTTTCGCAGGTTATCACCGGTCAGCTCTGTAATCGCAAAGGGGTCATCGGCGACGGCAAATTGTTCGATCAGGGATTTGCCGCGTTCACGGACAAGGCCGGCATCGGGGCCAAATAACAAAACGGCGCGAATTTTCTCGCTGGGTGACTTGAGAAAAGCTTCGGCCTTGGCGCCGGTCAGTTTCATGGTTTTGGCTTAGCGCCTTCACGGCTGGTCAGAACCGCAGCCAGTCTGATTCGTAACTGCTGGGCAAGATCGTCAAGGGCGCGTTCCCGCGCACCTTTTTCGGCCATCAGTGTCTGAAATTCGGATTGATAAATATTGTATCCGCTCAATGTCGTGACGGTGCCGTTTGTATCTAGACCCTTATTATTGAGATTCTGCAAAGTAAAACGACCTGTAACCCGCAGGTTTGCTCGGGTCGCAAGGGCACTTTTCTGCACGGCCAAGGCTTCGGATGATTCGTTCAGAACAACCTTGAGCACGTAATCTGTCTGGCTACCGCGCCCGGATGGCTGAAGCAATTGAACAAGTTGATTACGAAAATACTGACCTTCACGATTGGGGATGGTGTCAATAGACACCCTTTTGAAAATATCAAAAGCGTATACACCACGCCCGGCGGTGTCTTCATCAGGCGGCGCATACAGGGGGCGGAACCCGCATCCGGCGAGGGTCAGGCCGATGCAGGCGACGACACACAGGGTTCTAAATGACGACATTGACGATCTTGTTAGGCACAACGATAATTTTCCGAACAACCTGGTCCCCGATATAACTGCGGACATTGTCCAACATCAGAGCGGATTGTTCCATGCTTTCCTTGCTGGCGCCTCTGGCGACGTCAAGGGTGCCGCGCAATTTACCATTGACCTGAACGGCGACGGTGACGGTATCCTCGATCAACATCGCAGGATCGCAAACAGGCCAGGGTGTGTCGGCGATCAGTGTCGCATGACCCAGAGCGGCCCACATTTCTTCGGCAAGATGCGGCATCAGCGGTCCGATCAGCGTGACGATCGTTTCACTGCAAAAACGCATGACCCAGCTGGCGCCGGACTGATCCGCACGTAATGCTTCCGTCGCGTTGCTGAGCTCACGAATGCGTGCGACGGCTTTATTGAAATGAAATTTTTCCAGATCTTCGGTGACGGCGGCAATCGTCTTGTGTGCAAGACGTTCGACGGCGGCAACGGCAGGGTCCATTGTTTCAGGTCTGGGGCTATTTTTGTCGGCAAGCTCAACAGCCGGTTCTGCCACCATTCGCCACAGTCTGTTGACATAACGCCAGGCCCCTTCAACACCGGAATCCGTCCAGTCCAGGTCCCGGTCCGGCGGACTGTCAGAGAGCATGAAAAGACGAGCAGTATCAGCACCATAGGTTTGGATGATGGCTTCAGGATCAACGACGTTGCGTTTCGATTTGCTCATTTTTTCCGAGCGACCACGGATAACCTTGCCGCCCTTAAGATCCGTCAGCTCACCGTCTGCGTTGCTCAGGACATCTGTTGGGAACAGCCACCTGCCACTACTGTCCTTATACGTCTCGTGACAGATCATGCCCTGTGTCTGCAATCCGGCAAAGGGTTCCTCGATATTGAGATAGCCGCACTGTTTCAAAGCCCGGGTAAAGAAACGGGAATACAAAAGGTGCAGGACCGCATGTTCGATACCGCCGATGTACTGATCAACAGGCAGCCAGTAATTGGCGGCTTCGGGACTGAATGCCTGATCGCCGAGAGGGGATGTAAAGCGGGCAAAATACCACGATGATTCAAAAAACGTATCAAAGGTATCTGTTTCACGGAGCGCCGGCTGGCCACAGGTCGGGCAATCGACGTGTTTCCAGCTCGGGTGTTTATCAAGGGGATTGCCGGCGACATTGATATCGATGTCTTCCGGCAGGATCACCGGCAGGTCCTTGACCGGCACAATGCCGCATGATGCACAGTGCACGATCGGGATCGGACAGCCCCAGTAGCGTTGCCTCGACACGCCCCAATCGCGGAGCCGAAAATTGACGTGCTTTTTGCCGATACCGAGCCTGGTAAAATGCTCGATGATGTGCGTTTTGGCATCGGTAACGGAAAGCCCGGTCAGGAAATCGGAATTGATGATGTTTCCGTCACCGGTATAGGCATCATTGCCGACGGCAAAGGTTTGTGGATTTTCACCCTCGGGACAGACAACCGCCGTGACCGCCAGTCCGTATTTCCGGGCGAAATCAAGATCACGCTGATCATGCGCCGGGCAGCCGAAAATAGCCCCGGTGCCGTAATCCATCAAAACGAAATTGGCAACATAGACGGGTAAGGTTGCGCCTTCGATTAGCGGATGCGCGCATTTCAGGCCGGTATCAAAGCCAAGCTTTTCCGCCGTCTCGATGGCTTCTTCAGATGTTGCCATACGGTTGCACGCGGCAATGAAATCAGCCAGCGCCGGGTTGCTTTCGGCGATCTCGGCGGCAAGGGGATGATTAGCCGATATGGCCATAAATGCGGCACCGAAAATCGTATCCGGGCGGGTCGTGTAAACCTGCAGTGGCTGCTCGCGACCGACAATTGTGAAATCAATGTGCGCCCCTTCCGAGCGACCGATCCAGTTGTGCTGCATGATGCGGACGCGCTCGGGCCAACGATCAAGGCCTTCGAGCGCACTCAGCAAGTCATCGGCATAGGCGGTGATTTTCAAAAACCACTGTGCCAGTTTTCGCTTTTCAACTTCGGCACCGGAGCGCCAGCCCTTGCCGTCGATGACCTGTTCGTTGGCCAGTACGGTGTTCTCGACCGGGTCCCAGTTGACCCAGGATTCTTTCCGATACACCAGACCGGCTTCAAGAAAATCAAGAAACATTTTCTGTTCGTGCTGGTAGTATTCGGGATCACACGTTGCGATTTCGCGCCGCCAGTCATAGGACAGGCCCATGGATTTCAATTGCGCCCGCATGGTTGCGATGTTGTCGTGGGTCCACTTCGCCGGATGGACGTTGTTTTCCTTGGCAGCATTTTCGGCCGGAAGTCCGAACGCATCCCAGCCCATCGGATGCAGCACGTTATAGCCCTGGGCGCGGCGGAAGCGGGCGACCAGGTCTCCCAGCGTATAGTTGCGGACGTGACCCATGTGGATCCGGCCGGACGGATAGGGAAACATCTCGAGGACATAGTACTTGGGCTTGTCGGGATTTTCTTCTGCGTCAAAGCAGCGTTGTTCGGCCCAGAGGTTCTGCCATTTGGCCTCGGTTTCCTTGACGTTGTATCGTGACATGTCTCTTGAACTCACAAAATTTTCAGACGGTCTCGATCAAAGACCGTCGGGGTCGTGACTGAAAGGCCTGGGCTGCCTGAATTTATTTCGCCGTTAACGTCTGGTGGCGGAGAATCCGTGCCTTGGTCAGGATTGAATCTTCCACTTTCGGTGCCGTGCCGTTGGGCACACTGGCATCGGCCCAGGTGCCGGAACGATCCTTGAGCTGGCGGAAGACGGAAACCTTGACGCCATCGGCACGTAATGTCCGACCGAGGATATAGACGTTAAGCTTGAAACGTTCGTTTGGTGATTCCGGCGGGCTGTACCAGTCGGTGATGATCACGCCGCCGAACGCATCTGCCGTGTTGATCGGCATGAAGGAAATTGTTTCAAGCGAAGCCCGCCACAGGAAGCTGTTGACGCCGAGCGATCCGCCATCGTTCTGACTGTTGTCGCTGCCGAGAAAATTAAAACCACCTTCACCAAAGATCGTCTTGCGGTTGGCATAGTCCGTATATTCATCCTCGTTTCTGTTCTGCCCGATGGTGCGCGGGTCGCCAGGCGTATATTCACAGCCGGTTGCCAGCACGATGACGGCCAGAAAAAGCAAGCCCAGTCGGCTTTTTGTGATTGTTGTAGAAGCCATGCGTCACTGTCCTTCATTCACGTGCGGTCGCCGTTTGCAGCACTGTTTGTTAGCTGGCTGCCACGAACGATGTTTCTCTTACACCAAATAGCTGGAATCTACCAGACTTTGACGTAAAGTCCGGATTTCATACCTGAGCGGAATACTGTCAGTCCAGAAGCGCGCTGAACAGCCCTATTCCGGCAATGCCGTGTGATCCGGAATGCATGATCCGGCGTATATCGCCCGTCTCGATGCCGCCGAGTGCGATGATCGGCAGGGATGCGTTCCGGACCATTCGGGCAAACCGGTTGAAACCCAGCGTAGGCCCGGCGGGGTGACTTTTTGTGGCAAAAATCGGGGATACGATGGCTGCGTCGCAACCGGCCCACGCGGCACGGCGAATGGCCCGGGGGCTGTGTGCGGAGGCGGTCAGCAAGCCCGGCTGCAGGCGCTGCAGATCGCAGACGCGCCAGTGGGCCAAAGCCATTTCCGGAATATGCACACCGTCACAGCTCAGGGTCGGCGGAGGTCTGGAGCAGGACAAAATAACAAGCACATTGTGACGCCGGCATGGTTCGCCCAGTTCCTCCACCATGCGCTGGGCCGCCAGGGGATTCCGGTCCCGGATGATCAGGGCGCTATTGGCCGGCAGGTGCGGCAGCAGCCGGGACGGGTCCGGCATGCGATCCCGGTCGGTCATGAGATACCAGTCCGGCAACCTGCATTGCCGGTGATTGTCTTGACGAAAAGATGTTGTTAACGTCCGCTGCATTGAAACAGGCATAAATTCACTATGACCCAGATGATCGATCCCGCAAGCAATCTTGCCATAATCAATGCAGACATCGTCAAGGCCGCTACCGCCGCCGGACGCGCGCCTGACAGTGTGCAGCTGGTCGCGGTATCAAAAGTGCATGATGCTGATCGTATTTTACCTGTTCTTGAGGCCGGCCACAGGGTGTTTGGTGAAAACCGGATCCAGGAGGGAGAGGCCAAATGGCCGGACTTGCGGGCACAATATCCTGATATCACCCTGCATCTGATCGGCCCCTTGCAGTCCAACAAGGTCAAAAATGCGGTCGCTACGTTTGATGTCATCGAGACGGTTGATCGGGCGAAAATCGCCCGCGCACTGGCCAGTGAATTTGATCGCAGCGGCCGGCGGCTGCCCTGTTATATTCAGGTCAATACCGGCGAAGAGCCGCAAAAGGCAGGCATTCCTCCGCGAGAGGTTGATGCCTTTGTCAGGGAATGCCGGGATCAGCTTGATCTCGATATTCAGGGATTGATGTGCATCCCGCCGGTGGATGAGGAGCCGGCCCTGCATTTTGCCTTGCTTGCCGAGATCGCTGATCGGAACGATTTGGCGATCAGAAGCATGGGCATGAGTGCCGATTATCTGAGCGCGATTGCGCTGGGCGCGACGCATGTTCGGGTGGGGACAGCTATTTTCGGGCATCGCCCCGACAGGGGCGTTTAACAAATAAGCCCCGACAGGGGCGTTTAACAAATGAGCCCCGACAGGGGCGTTCAGGCGTTCCGGTCGGAAATCTTGATCGTTGTTGCCGGTGACCAATCTGTGAGAAGCGCCACGAGATCGGATTTTTTCAGGGCAATGCAGCCCTCTGTTGCGGCATAGTCGTCACTGGCGACGTGGATGAACACGGCACTGCCGGCACCGGGGACCGGCGGGTTGTCGTTATGGCTGATTTCGATGACCAGATCGTACAGAGGATCGTCGCGCCACATTTTTTCATGGCCGGCGCTGAACGGCAATTTGACCGGACGGTTATAGGCCGGGTGGGCCGGGTCGTCGCACCAGCCGTCATCGGTGGCGATGATGACGCACGGCAGGCCGGTCTCGACCGCCGTCATGCGATCTGCACGGAGATAAAGTCGTTTCAGATGATAAAGGCCGGTTGGTGTCGCGCCGTCACCCTCATGTTTGTCGGTGCGGATGCCGCTCCGCCCGAGGGCGCATTGATAAAGGACGCCGCCATATTCAAGGGTATTATCGGCAAAGACACGGATCAGCATGGGTTGAATTCAGCACGGGTGTGCGTTGTCGTAAAGTCCGATCAACCCGGACCGGCGGCGCGCAGGTTGGCGGCGGCTTCATAGGCCCAGGCAGCGGAGCGGAGATCCCGGCTCAGCGTGACGGTCTGGGCATAATCAACGGGTCCGGGTGCGGGCGCTGGGTCATTATGTAAAAAGGGTGCCGCGTCCGGTAAATCCGGAGTGTCGGCTGCGGGGTTTTGTCGTGGCGTGTCATCGTGGCGGCTTCTTTCCTGATCCTGTCGGCCCTGTCGGGCCCAGGCGATTTCCCCGCGCGCCCACGCAATCACCGGGTCTTCCGGATCGCCTGACGTTGCCGGTTTCTGTTCCCCAGGACCAGGTACATAGCCCTTATCCGGCAGCGGCTCCGGCTCAACCCATGATGCCATGTGCTGTCCAATATCCTTGCCGGTATTTTCTTCAACCATGATATTTGCCATGGCGCCGACGAAGCC
>JBBDOA010000117.1:12496-18249 GCA_040877275.1 Rhodospirillales bacterium
GAAGCCGAGCGGACCAAAAAACAGGCTTGAGCCGATGACCCTGGGCGCAGGGGCAATCTGATCGCCGCTCATTTCGCGGTAAAATGTTGAAACCAGCGGAATGTGCTGGAGCGGATTAATGACGTCGACAAGATCGGCGAAGCTGAAACCGTCCGCGCCGAATAGGGAAAATTCCGAGTTGTCGGGCTGGTCTTCGGGTGGTGCCAGCGCCAGTTCACGGGGCGTGTCACGGGCCGGCGCTTCGGACGGCTTGCCAGATGAGACCGGCTGTGTTGATGCAGCGTCGCCCAGAACCGACGGCATCCATGACGGCTGATTTCCCACCGCAAGCATTCACTGACCTCCAACCCAAGCGTCCTGACGTAAACAAAGCAAGGGGTGTGCCAATAAAATGACTTTAGAATCAAGGGAGTGCGGCGGAAGGGTCCGTATTATTGACGCTCGGGGCAAGAACTGCCGGGTCAGATCCGGTGTTCAGAACTGGTGCCCGGATCGCTGTGCCTTGGTCTGCAGATAAAATTCGTTGTGCTGGTTGGCCGGGAACGCGTGCTGGACGCGCTCGACGACATCAACCCCATATCGCCCGAGTGCCGTCACCTTGTCGGGGTTGTTGGTCATCAGCCGGATTTTCTGAAAACCCAGCAGCCTGAGCATCCGTGCCGCCGGCATATAGACACGCTCATCGGCATCAAAGCCCAGTTGTTCATTGGCGTCCATCGTGTCAAAGCCGAGATCCTGCAGCTCATAGGCACGCAGTTTGTTGATCAGGCCGATGCCGCGGCCTTCCTGTGCAAGATACAGCAGGATGCCGGTGCCGGTGCTTTTGATCTCGGCCAATGCGCCCTGCAGCTGATCGCCGCAATCACACCTGAGACTGCCCAGCAGGTCGCCCGTGAAACATTCCGAATGCAGCCGCACCAGAACCGGGGCTTCTGGATCTGGGTGCCCGACGACGATGGCCAGATGCTCCCGGCCGCCATCGCTGGGGCGGAAGGCAACGATCCGTGTTTCGTGGGCATCACTGATCGGGACACGGGCTTCGGCGATACGCTTGAGGTTGCGCACGGCGGCGCTTTCGTATTGAAAAATATCGCCGGTATCGACGCTGAGGAAGTCATGCCGATGCGCCCAGGCGACAACATCATCAATATCATCCAGGGACGCTGTGACGGCGGCCGGCAGTAATCGGGATATTTTTGAAAGGGCGACGGCGGCGGCGGCGCAATCGTGGCCGGGGGTCTCGCGGACCGTTACTGTCAGTTTTTCCCGCAATGCCGGCGTAACACCGGCCTGGATCAGCGGATTGGCGAGCGCACTGATATCGTCGGCACCGAGCCCGCCAAGCCCGGAAACAATAGCAATTTTGCCGGCGCTGTCGGCCAGGCCCAGCACAGCGGCGCGTCTGGCGGTGATGGCCAGGGCGGGGGCCGTTCCCGCGGCGCTCTGAAGTTGCTGCAGGCTCCCGGTATTCATGGCTTCAGCGGCAAGGGCCAGCACGGCATGGCCGCCGCCGCCGCGCACGACAACGGGGCGACCGCGCCTGAGCTCGCCCATGGCCCGTTCAACCGCCAGCACCGTCAACGGTGCCCGGGCAGCCGTGACTTCGTAAATTTCCGGTCCGTTGGGTTTTGCCTTGTCCATCTGGATAGCCTAGCATATTTCCGCATCTGTCCGCTTAATATATAGGGCATGTCAGGACAAACACCATCTGATACGACATACTGTGTAAGCGGGCTGTGTAAGCGGGCCGGATGCGCGAGAAGACGGCGACGGAAAGGAAGCTTCGATGAGTAACGGCAAACGAATTCTGGTTGTCGATGATGATGAGGATCTGGTGGAGATGCTTGGTGAGCAACTGAAGCTGCACGAAGAATTTCAGGTCACAACCGCGCTCAGTGCTGCCGCCGGACTGGCCATCACCAAGGACAATATTTACGACATCATCCTGCTCGACGTCGGCCTGCCAGATATGGATGGCCGCGAGGTTTGCCGACTGATGCGCCGGGCCGGCGTGCGGGCACCGATTATCATGCTGACCGGTGCGGATACCGACGCCGATACCATTCTGGGCCTCGATGCCGGGGCCAATGATTACGTGACCAAGCCGTTCAAACTTGGCGTCCTGCTGGCCCGCTTGCGCGCGCATATCCGCCAGCACGAACGCAGCGATGATGCCGTCTTTACGGTTGGCCCCTACAGCTTTCAGCCGGCCAACAAGCTGCTGGTGCGCGAAACCGACCAGCGCAAGGTGCGGCTGACCGACAAGGAAACGGCTATCCTCAAATATCTGTACCGTGCCGGTGACAAGGCGGTCGCACGCGAAAAGCTCCTCGACGAAGTCTGGGGCTATAATGCGGCCGTGACCACGCATACGCTGGAAACACACGTCTATCGTCTGCGTCAGAAAATCGAGGAAGACCCGTCCGGGGCCAAACTGCTGGTGACCGAAGCCGGCGGCTACAGGCTGATACCCTGAATGGCCCCCAGCCGGTCAATACAACGCCCGGCACAGAATATCCGAGGGGGGATCTGGCCGGGCGCCGCAGAGGGACAAAATAACTGTCCAGCGGGGCGCGACAGGGGGGATGCGCGCCACCGCATGCCTGATATAGTATATTTAGAACGTCTTTAAAGTGCCGTGCGTAACGATTATTTTCCGGGGTCGATCGTCGAAAAATCGTTCGGGAACTTGTTTTCCGGGATCGGAAAATCAAAGCGGGTGTTGATCAGGGTGAAATCGGTGATGATCCCCTGTGCATCGATGATGACCCATTTTCTGAGCACCATGGGATTTTCCGTAAACACCAGTGTCAGCTCTCCGGCCAGCGGGTCCTTGCTCTTGACCAGGCTGACGCGGACCGTGTTTGCGGCCTGCTCAAATCCGGTGACACTCAGCTCGCCGCCGATGAGTGTAAATTTTTCACGCAGCAGAAAGGCCGCCGGCGTGTCTTCGAGCGCGATGTGGTTGACCTGCTTCAATTCCTTGTCGACATAGCTCAGATACTTGCTGTTGGCGACGATCAGGATCGGCGACGGCGGTGCATATTCGATGCGCAGGTTTTTCGGTCGGGACAGCAGGATTTCCCCGCTTGAGGTCTCGCCGGTCGAGGTTATCTGCAGAAAGTCGGCCTGCAGGGTTTTGATGTCTTCCAGATAGGCTTCGATCTTGTGCAGAACCGTTGTGATCTCCGGCGTGATAGGGATCGGCTTGGCGGCACGGGCGGAACCGGGCGCGACGAGCAGGGCAAGGCACAGCAAAAGGGGGGCAAGCAGCGTTTTCATCGGGCGTTTCTAGGCGGTTAATGTGGCAAGGTAAAGGCGGTTGGCGCGCCATCGGGAGACGAATGATCGCCTTGTTGATTTACGACGAATGATCGCCGATCAACACCTCGCGGCGGCCGACCCGGTTGGCCTGGCTGACCACGCCTTCACGTTCCATCGTCTCGACGATTCGGGCGGCGCGGTTATAGCCGATCTGGAAGTGGCGCTGGATAAAGCTGGTCGATGCCTTGCCCTCGCGTGCGACCAGGGCCACGGCCTGATCGTAATGTTCGTCATAGTCCTCACTGCCCGAGCCGGTTTCGCCGAATACCGGCTCTCCGGTATCCTCGGTAATGGCTTCAATGTAATCCGGTGCCGCCTGCGATTTCAGATGGTTGACCACGCGTTCGACCTCTTCATCGGAAACGAACGGCCCGTGCACCCGTGATATACGCCCGCCACCGGCCATATACAGCATGTCGCCCTGGCCCAGCAGTTGTTCGGCTCCCTGTTCGCCAAGGATCGTGCGGCTGTCGATCTTGGATGTCACCTGGAAGCTGATCCGGGACGGGAAGTTGGCCTTGATGGTGCCGGTAATCACATCAACCGACGGGCGTTGCGTTGCCATCATCAGGTGGATGCCGGCGGCGCGGGCCATCTGCGCGAGGCGCTGGATCGCCGCTTCGACGTCCTTGCCGGCGACCATCATCAGATCGGCCATTTCATCGACAACGACGACGATAAAGGGTAACGGGTCCATCGGCAGCGGCTGTTCTTCGTAGATCGGCTTGCCGTCATCGTCGAAGCCGGTCTGCACGGTCCGGGTCAGGTTTTCGCCTTTCTTCTTCGCTTCGGCGAGCCGCGCGTTATAGCCGCCGATATTGCGGACCCCCATCTGGCTCATGTTGCGGTAGCGGTCTTCCATCTCACGGACCACCCATTTAAGGGCAACAACGGCCTTCGTCGGATCCGTCACAACCGGCGTCAGCAGATGCGGGATTTCCTGATAAACCGAAAGCTCCAGCATCTTCGGGTCGATCATGATGAATTTGCACTGCTCGGGCGACAGGTTATAGAGCAGCGACAGGATCATCGTGTTCATGGCGACCGACTTGCCCGATCCGGTGGTGCCGGCAATCAGGAGGTGCGGCATGCGGACCAGATCAACCGTGACCGGGGCGCCGCCGATGTCCTTGCCCAGTGCCAACGGCAGTTCGGCCTTGGTTTTCTCGAAATCACCGGATGCCAGCAATTCGCGCAGATGCACCATCTCGCGGTGCGCGTTGGGCATTTCGATGCCGATGACGTTGCGGCCCGGAACGGTGGCGACACGAACGGAAACGGCGCTCATGGACCGCGCGATATCGTCGGCAAGGCCGATCACGCGCGATGTCTTGGTGCCGGGCGCGGGCTCAAGCTCATACAGTGTGACGACGGGGCCCGGGCGGACTTTGACGATCTCGCCCTTGATGCCGTATTCTTCCAGCACCGTCGACAGATAGCGGGCGTTCTGCTGCAGGGCCTCGCGGCTTTCGCGGGTTTCCTCGCGCGTGGTTTGCGCCAGATCAAGAATTTCCAGCGGTGGCGGCGAGAAATCGTCACCGGCACCAAGCGGCAGTGCCTGCTGGCGGCGGGCTTCGGCCTTGCGTCCGGGCCTGGCCCGTTTTGGCCGGGGATCAACGACAGGCTCGCGCCGGACCGGACCGCCGAAGACGGCATCAAGGACACCGCCCTGACCGGTTTCATGCTCATCATCCGCATCGTCGGAATCATGATACCTGGTAGGGGCCTCAGGGTGAGGCCTGTTTGGCGCAAATTCCTTCAGGCGGTCACGGAAATCATGTGCCCGGTCTCCGAGGTCGCGCGCCGCACCAAACGCGGCCAGGCTCAGGGCGTAACCCCGCTTCAGGCCCTGCCAGGTGCCGCGTGCCGCGTTCAGCCAGTCTTTCGGACCGAGACCCAGCGAGATCACCATCGCGGCAAAGGCCAGCGTCAGGGTGGTCCAGAGCACGGCATCGGGTGCCGGGCGAATGCCGAGCCGTCCGGCCCACATCACCAGTTCATTATAGGCCAGCGATCCGGCGACCCCGCCAAGACCGGCGGCCAGCGGCCAGCCGTTCGGGGTGGCGACACCGGCCAGACCGACGGCACCAAGAATGACGGCGATGGTCAGCCAGCCAAAGCGCCCGACGGGTCGGGCCAGGGTTCCGTGTGTCAGAATCATCGCCGACCAGACGGCGAAGGCCAGCGGCATGATCAGCGCGGCATAACCGACGATCTGCAGAACCAGATCAGAGAACACGGCCCCCCAGTGTCCGGCCAGATTGATCGGCGCATTGTCGGTGGCGCTGTTGAAAGACGGATCACCCGGTGCATAGGACAGGATCGCGGCACCGATGGTCACGGCAGCCCCGATCAGGGCCATGCCGGACAGTTGCCAGCAGCGACGCTTCAGCGCAATCGTTACCGAGGCGGGTAAAAGCGGCTCGGCG
>JBBDOA010000118.1:0-17745 GCA_040877275.1 Rhodospirillales bacterium
AGGTCGCGTTCGCTGCCGTTGGTTTCAGTTTGCCGCTGGCGGTTTGCGTCGCATGGATTCTCGCCCGTTTCAATTTTGCCGGAAAAAGCATTCTCGCCGGCATCGTGCATCTGCCCCTGATACTGCCGCCGGTGGTGGTCGGTTATGTGCTTCTTGTCAGCTTTGGGCGCAACGGCGTGATCGGCGGATGGCTGTATGATCTGTTCGGCATCACCCTCGCCTTCACCTGGAAGGGCGCTGCCGTGGCTGCTGCCGTAATGGCCTTTCCGCTGATGGTGCGGGCAATCCGTCTGTCCCTTGAAAGCGTCGATCAGGGCCTTGAGCAAGCCGCCCGCACGCTTGGTGCCGGTCCTTTCCGGGTGTTCGCAACGATAACCCTGCCGCTCGCCAGTCCGGGTGTTCTGGCCGGCGCTATCCTGGGCTTTGCCCGTAGCCTCGGCGAGTTCGGGGCAACCATCACCTTCGTCTCGAATATTCCGGGTGAAACTCGGACCCTGCCGATTGCACTGTATACCCTGACGCAGATACCCGGTGGTGAAGCCGGTGCCTTCCGGCTGGTGATTATTTCCGTTGTCGTTGCCTTTGCCGCGCTGCTGGCATCCGAACTGATGTCGCGCCGGCTGAAAGCGAAACTGGGCGGATGAGCGATCAGGCAAGCATCGTTGACGTCGATATCCGTGTCACCAGGGGTGATTTTACGCTGAACGCCAAATTCGTATCCGATGGTGGGCTGACGGCCCTGTTCGGTCGCTCGGGTGCCGGCAAGACCAGCATCATCGATTGTCTGGCCGGACTGGTCAGGCCCGACAGTGGCCACATCCGTGTTGGTGGCGAAACCCTTTTCGACACGTCCGGCAGCATAAACATGGCACCGGACAAACGCCGCGTCGGTTATATCTTTCAGGATGCCCGACTGTTTCCGCATCTTCGGGTCCGGGGCAATCTGGAATACGGTATGAAACTGATCCCGGCATCTTCAAGACGGCATAGCCTCGACGATGTTGTCGCGTTGCTGGGGATCGAAAAACTCATTGAACGTTATCCGGCCGATCTTTCCGGCGGTGAAACCCAAAGGGTCGCCATCGGTCGCGCCCTGCTGGCCAGCCCGCAGTTGTTGCTGATGGACGAGCCGCTGGCCGCGCTGGACGCTGACCGTAAAGCGGAAATCATGCCGTTCATCGAGCGGCTGCGGGATCAGGCTGATATCCCGATCATGTATGTCAGCCACGCCGTCGAGGAAGTGGTCCGGCTGGCCGACACCATGGTTGTGCTGGCCGATGGCGAAACCGTCGCCTGCGGGGATGTCGAGGATATCATGAGCCGGCTTGATCTCAGGCCGCATACGGGCCGCTTTGAAGCGGGTGCCGTGATACACGTCTGGGTCGCCGGACATGATGAGGCGTATATGCTGACCGAACTGGGTTTCGGTGCCGGCTCGATCTGGGTGCCGAAACTTGAATTTGCGCGCGGCACATCACTCAGGCTCAGGCTCAGGGCGCGTGACGTCTCGCTGTCGCTGGAACGACCGTCCGCAAGCGCCACACTGAATATTTTTGAGGGCAAGGTTGTCGAGATCGAGCAGGTCGCATCGGGTATCAGCCCGCATGTTGATGTTCTGGTCAATATCGGCGCACCGATCATCGCCCGGATCACGCGGCGTGCGCGTGACGACCTTGACATCAAAAGTGGTATGAGCGTTTTCGTCTCGGTCAAGACGTCAGCCATTGATCGCCACAGTCTTGGTCTCGGTCGCCGACGCTGAGGATTAACCCCGGGCGCGGTCTACCGTATTGACGGAGGTTGATGCCCTGAGTGCGGCGATGATATCGGCCAGATGCTTGACGTTCTTGACTTCGATGTCGATCAGCATATCGAAGAAATCCATCTGACGGTCGATGATCTTGAGATTGGAAATATTGCCGCCGTTCTTGGCAATCACCGTCGACAAGTCGCCCAGTGTACCAGGTGAATTGACGACCGTGACGTTGACGCGGGCGACGTGACTTTGTTCGCTACCGTTGTTGTCCCAGGCGACATCCAGCCAGCGTTCCGGTTCTTCCTGATACTGGGTCAGTTTTTCACAGTCGATGGTGTGGATTGTCACCCCTTTACCCGTGGTCACGATGCCAACGATGCGATCCCCCGGCAGCGGATGGCAGCATCCGGCATAATGCATGGCCATGCCCGGAATGAGACCGGTAATCGAAACGCCGTCACCCTTGAGCTTGCTGATCTGGGATTTCGAGATCGGGACGACCTTGTCAGTTCGCTCAACTGTTTTGAGGCGCGGGTAAACGGCTTCGACAACCGCCCTTGCGGTGATGTGCCCGGCGCCGACCTGGGCGCAAAGATCGTCGACGCTGGGCTGGCTGAAGGACTTGAGCACGCCGTTCAGTCCCTTCTCCGTCATATCGTTGCCGGATTCCTTGAAGGCACGCTGCAGGATTGACCGACCAAGTGCATGATACTGATCGCGCTCCTGCAGGCGGACAAAACGGCGAATACGGGCCCGGGCCTTGCCGGAAACGACAAAGCGGTCCCATGTCGGCGACGGCGTTTGCGCCTTTGATGTGACGATCTCCACCTGATCGCCGTTCCTGAGCGTTGTGCGGAGTGGCATCATACGCCCGTTGATCTTGGCACCGACACAGCGGTCGCCGATTTCCGAATGCACGGCATAGGCAAAATCAACCGGTGTTGCGCCGGCCGGCAGGCTGATCAGCTCGCCCCGGGGCGTGAAGGCGAAAACCTGATCCTTGAACATTTCCAGTTTGGTATGTTCAAGGAATTCCTCGGGGTTCGATGCGTGCTCAAGGATTTCCAGCAGTTCCCTGAGCCATCGGTATTGCGGGCCATCCCGTTTGACGGCATCGATATTGCCGCCGTCCTTGTAGTTCCAGTGTGCGGCAACGCCGTTTTCGGCGATTTCATGCATGGCCTGGGTGCGGATCTGCAGCTCGATGCGATGGTTTTCCGGACCAAAAACGCCGGTATGAAGCGACCGGTATCCGTTCGGTTTCGGTGTTGAGATGTAATCCTTGAAGCGTCCCGGCACGGTTCGATAGGCACCGTGAACGATGCCGAGCGCCCGATAGCAGTCATCGATGTTTTCGACGATGATCCGAAATGCCATGATATCCGATAATTGTTCGAAACCGACATCGTGCTGCTGCATCTTGCACCAGATTGAATACGGTGATTTTTCGCGGCCCTGGATGTTGGCGTAAACGCCGTGTTCGATCATTCGGCGCTTCAGTTCCTCGATGATCCTGTCAATCAGGCCGTCACCCTGCTTGCGCAGAAATTCAAGCCGACGCACAACCGATTTCCGGGCATCCGGATTAAGCTCGGCAAAGGCCAAATCTTCAAGTTCGGTCTTGATTTCCCCCATGCCGATACGCTCGGCGAGCGGTGCATAGATATCCATCGTCTCGACAGCAATCCGGGACCGGCTTTCCGGGCTTTTAATATAACCAAGGGTTCGCATGTTGTGCAGGCGGTCGGCCAGCTTGACCAGCAGAACGCGGATGTCCTCGGACATCGCCAGCAGGAATTTACGAAAGTTCTCGGCCTGTTTGGCCTTGTCGGAAATGAAATTGATACGTGTCAGTTTGGTCACGCCGTCGACCAGACGGGCCGCGTCCTCGCCGAACATCCGCTCAATATCGGCGTGGGTCGCTTCGGTATCCTCAATCGTGTCGTGCAAAAGCGCCGTGACGATGGTCGCGGTGTCGACCTTATACTGAGTCAGGATGCCGGCTACTTCGATCGGATGAGAGAAGTACGGATCACCCGAAGCCCGGACCTGCGCGCCATGCGCCTTCATCGCGAAAACATAGGCGCGGTTGATCGCGTCCTCATCCGCAGTCGGATCGTAGGACTTTACCCTTTCGACAAGTTCAAACTGCCTCATCATGACGGGATAACCCTAGCACGCTTCCATATTTTCGCCCAAGCTATTGTTGTGGCGCAATAAAAAACGGGAGCCAGAAGGCTCCCGCTTGAACAACAGATCGTGACGGAAATCAGTCGTCGAGGTCATCTTCGTCGATGTCTTCGAACATGACTTCGCCGGCATTGTCGGAATCCGACGCGCCGTCGTCAATCGACATGGTTTTCGCCAGTGCTTCGATTTCGTCATCACCGTGTCGGCTTTGACCGGCCAGTTCCTGACGGATCGCCATATCGTCAACTAGATCGTCTTCCGGCTCGTCCTGCTCGACATGACGCTGCAGGCTGCGAATCAGGTCTTCCTTCAATTCGGCAAGATCGACGGTCTGATCGGCGATTTCACGGAGTGAAACGACAGGGTTCTTGTCGTCGTCACGATCAACGGTCAGGGCTGCACCGGCTGAAATATGCCGCGCGCGCTGAGCCGCCAGAGCGACCAGTTCAAAACGGTTGGGAATCTTTTCGACGCAATCTTCGACTGTGACGCGAGCCATAAAGCGGTCTCCAGCTATGTATCCAAGGGATTTGCGCGGTTTATAGGGATTTGCCGCCAGGCATGCAAGACTATTCCTGTCCTGCCCATTCTGTGCCGTACAGACCCGGGCCATCGGCCATTGGCCGGCAGATTTGATCGTCCGGCAGTGCATCAATCAACTGATCCAGTGTTTTACCGGATCCGGGATGCCGCCAGGTCGGCTGGATATCCTGCAACGGCAGCAGGACAAAGGTCCGCGTGTGCATGCGCGGATGCGGGATGGCTACGTTTACCGGATTGACGGCATCGATCACCTGGTCATGGTAGGCAATGACATCCAGATCGATGGTCCTTGGTGCATTGGCGACGGTGCGGCGCCGGCCCAGCTCGGCTTCGATGTCGAGGACCTCGCGCACTAGCTCCGGAGCGCTGAGCGCGGTTTCTATACTGACCACACCGTTGACATACCACGGCTGATCGCTGATCGGAACGGGAGCGCTTTCGTACCAGCGGGACCGCGCGCCGACCTTTAAGCCCCGCTGGTCCATGATTTGCAGCGCTGCGCCGCAGGTGGCGCGCGGGGTACCGAAGGTTTCGCAGCGCAGATTGCCGCCAAGGCCGATGATTATCACGTTGTCGATTACCCTTGTGAGAGAGTTGATGGCTGCCTACGTAGTAGATTGAGATGCCGTGCGTCGAGCATTTTACGACGTTCAGGGCTTAGATTCCGGATCGCGATTTTTCGCGTATATATTTCAAGAGGTTGTATCATGCAGATAAATTTGCACGAACGCGTTGCGTTGTTTATTGACGGCTCAAACTTGTATGCCGCTGCACGAGCTTTGGGTTTTGATATTGATTACAAGCGCTTGCTGGATGTTTTTCAGAAAGACGGTCGGCTGATCAGGGCCTTCTATTACACGGCTTTGATGGAAGATCAGGAATATTCGCCGATCCGCCCGCTGGTCGACTGGCTCGACTACAACGGCTATACCATGGTTACAAAGCCGACCAAGGAATTCACCGATTCTGCCGGTCGTCGCAAGATCAAGGGCAACATGGATATCGAACTGGCCATCGATGTCATGGAAATGGCACCGCATCTGGATCATATCGTGCTGTTTTCCGGCGATGGTGACTTTCGCCGCCTGGTCGAGGCGGTACAGCGCAAGGGGGTCAGGGTCACGGTTGTTTCCACGATTGAAAGCCAACCACCGATGATCGCCGATGAACTCCGTCGCCAGGCCGACACCTTTATTGAACTGTCGGACATCCAGAAACATATCCAAAGGGCCGGTGGACAGCGCCGTGTCGTGCCCGAAGACGGTTTTCCGGATGAAGATTTCATCGACGACGCCGTCGATTATGCAGATGAGCCGCATCTGGCCTGATGTTTGCCGAACCGGATCATGGTTGCGGGTTGTGTCCCAGACTGAAAGCCTTTCGCGACGCCAATGCCCTGTCCCATCCGGATTGGCATAACGGTCCGGTCAGGGCCTTTGGTGATGCAGACGCATCGTTACTGATCGTCGGGCTGGCACCGGGCCTGAAGGGTGCAAACCTGACCGGACGGCCCTTTACCGGCGATTATGCCGGTGATTTGCTGTATGCAACCCTGCTTGAGCATGACTTTGCCGAGGGTACTTATGCAAAGCACCGAAACGACGGTTTGACGTTGAAAAACTGCCGCATCACCAACGCGGTCAGGTGTGTGCCACCTGAAAACAAGCCGGTCGGACTGGAAACCGCCACGTGCAACGCCTTCCTGAAGGACGAAATTGATGCCATGCCGGGCCTCAGGGCCATCCTGTCACTGGGAACGCTCTCACACGGTGCGGTTCTGACGGCCCTGGGGCTGCGTAAATCGGCCTTTAAATTCGGCCACGAAGCCTGCCATCTGACCGAATCCGGCATTGCCCTTTTCAACAGCTATCACTGTTCGCGCTACAATACGAACACGGGGCGGCTCAATGCGGAGATGTTTTCCGCCGTATTTCTGCAGATACGGGCCTATCTGGAGGACAAATAATGCCGTTCTTCTTTGCGTAACGGTTTGAAAAGTCTATTGTTTAAAAAATGACCTGCGGTGGAGCCCGAACGTGAGCGCTGACATCATCAATTTCAACCAGTACCGGAAATCTCGGCAAAAAACCGAGAATCAGGCCAAGGCCAGCGAGAATCGCACCCGGTTCGGTCGCTCCAGAGCGCAAAAGCTGGTCGACGTAAAACAGCAGGAAATTGCTGACAAAATCCTCGGCGGCAAGAAACTGAAGGACGATGACAAGGAAGAGGACGAGGAAACCCCGACCTGACCCCTTTCCTGCTTAACGGGCCTCAGTGTTTGTGATCAGGGTCCAGCATCCTGTGCATGTGGACAATCACGTATTTCGTCCGGGCATCATCAACGTGTTTCTGGCTGGCACCGCGCCAGGCCGTCAGCGCCGTCTGGTAGTTGGGGAAGATCCCGACGATGTCGAGATTGTCGGTGTCGATGAAATCTGTGCCGGCCGGGTCTTCGACAATGCCGCCGAAAACCAGATGCAACAGGGGTTTGTCACTCATAAATGTCGTCCTTGCGCTTTTTAACAGGTGATTTCGGGCACCTTAGCCGAGCCTTGGCCGGCAAACAAATCGCCTGTGGCAGCGCACGCTGCGCCAATGCCTAATACGCCGGCCCGCCCGAGATAATCGTTCGCCACAGTGTGCGATATTTGCTCGGATCAAGGTTCTTTGTCGTTGCCGAGTGCATGACGGCGGCGTTGTCCCATACCAGTATGTCTCCGGCATGCCAGTGATAATCCATACGGTACTTGTCCTGCAGGCAATGGGCGAAGATTTCATCCATCAGCGCCTGACTGTCGTCTGCGGCCATGCCGTCGATACGCACCGTATAGGACGGCGTGATGTAGATCGCCTTGCGCCCGGAGATCGGGTTTGTGCGAATAACGGGGTGCAGGCATTCCGGTGGCGACTGAACCTGACCGGTATCAAACAGATCGCGTTTCTGATGCGCATAGAAATGCCATGCCTTGAGGCCGTCGAGCCGCTTCTTCATGGCCGCCGGCAAATCGTCGTAGGCCGCCGTCAGGTCGCAGAACAGCGTATCACCACCCTGCTCCGGAACCTCCAGGGCATACAACATGGTCGCCTTCGCGGGTCTCGGTTTGTAGGCGACGTCGGAATGCCAGAAGGTCCCGGCGTCCTTGAGCCCGGCCGGCTTATTGCCTTTCAGACGGTTGCTGAGGACCATGATCAGCGGTTCGTCCGGGTGATGGTATTGCTTGAAGACGTGCGGTTCCATTTCCGGGCCGAAAACCCGGCTTGCTGCAACGACCTTGTCGGTGCCGAGGCCGGTTTGATCCGGAAATGACAGAATATGGTGATCAGCGAAAGCCTTGATCAGCGCTGCGTGCAGATCATCGGATACCGGTTCGGAAAAATTGACACCGCGGACATATGCGCCGAACCCGCGCTCGAATGGTTCTATGTTCAGGCTCATGATGGTACTCTCCCGCTGCAACTCTAATAAGCTGATCTGTCATAGAGCAAGATCGATCATAAATTTCTGTCGTCCTGAACATTCTTCCGTTCGTCGTCCCGGGCGCGGATTTCCTCCGAGCGCAGCGAGGCCAGGAAAGCCAGCGATCCGGGATCCATCCCTGACACCTGGTCGGGTGGCACAATGGGTCCCGGATCGTAACCCTCGCTCCCGAAACCTGACGGTTCCGGGCTCGGCTAACGTTCAGGAAGACGATTAAAGTTCAGGGCGACGGGCTGCGGTTTGGGGCGACGATCAGAGGTTATTTCGGCAATGCCGCTTCGACCGCCTTGACCAGTTTGGCGGCGTCGGGTGCCGTCGTCGTCGAAAACCAGTCCTGCAACGCGCCATCCGGGGCAATCAGGTACTTGTGAAAGTTCCATTTCGGCGAGCCCATCATCCCAACCTGATCGGCGGCCCACTGATAGAACGGATGGGCGTCGGCGCCTTTGACCTTCTGCTTGGTCGTCATCGGGAAATTGATGGCGAAATTGGTTTCGCAAAATTCCTTGATTTCGGATTCCTTGCCCGGCTCCTGAGCACCAAAATCATTTGACGGAATACCCAGTACGACCAGTCCCTGATCCTTGTATTGATCATACAGCGCCTGTAATCCCGCGTATTGCTTGGTGTAGCCGCAGAACGAAGCCGTGTTGACGACAAGCACGGCCTTGCCGGCGAAGGTGCTGCCCGGCAACGGCTGGCCTTCAATGGCGGTGAACTGGAAATCATGGAATGACATGGGTTGAGCCTTGATCTGCTGGGGGAAGAAAAGTCCGATCACGAGGCTTGCGAAAGCCAGGCATCGCAGCGGAGTTCTCACTGATTTTGAATATGTGCTCATGTTCATAATACGTAGGTTGGCTGTGGTTGGATTTCAAAGCCCCTTGAACCAGGAAACAGCAGCAATGGCATCGCTGAGCGCTTTTTCCGGGTCATCGTAACGGACAGCACCGTAACCACCGACGGCAAACCAGCCGGATGGATCCTCGACATCACGGCGAAACTCGTCAAAACCGATAGAGCCGTCGGTGCGGCGGAAAATATCAACGCACAGGCTGCCGTCATCGTTGTTGACGGAATGCAGCACCGTCAGGCGTAACGCTCTTCCTTCCATGGATTACCCTCGTTGTGATAGCCAAGTGCTTCCCAGTAGCCCTTGACGTCGTGCTCAAGAAACGTGATCTGGCGGACCCACTTGGCACTTTTCCAGAAATACAGTGACGGCACCACCATGCGGACCGGCCCACCGTGTTCGCGCGAAATCACCGATCCGTTCCAGCGATGCGCCAGCAGGGAGTCCCCGGCCATGAAGCGATCCATCGTCAGATTGGTGCGATAGCCGTCATGGGCATGGAAAATCACGTGACGGGCAGTAGCTTTGGGTTGCGCCAGTTTGCACAGCGTCGCAGTGGAAAGTCCCTCCCAGACGTTGTCCAGCATCGACCACGCCGTAACACAATGGATATCGGCGCCGATGGTGGATTGCGGCAAGGCCCGGAAAGCATCCCAATCAAGATGAGATGGATTCTCGACCGCGCCCTTGATATCAAGCGACCACTGATCAAGGGGTACCCGTGGCTGATGGCCGAGGTCGAGCACCGGCCATTTCGTGACGACTTCCTGACCCGGCGGCACGCGCGAGCCCCGTTCCCGCCGCTTCGGCATCCGTTGTTCGCCAACCGCTTTCAGCTTGGCTTTGACAGCGCCGCTGGTCTCGGTATCCGGTATATCCTTGAAGCTGCCGAGTACAGTGCCGGGTTTGCCGGTGAACAGATCGCGATAGCGCGCTTCGTCGCTCATTTCCGCAGGTCTTCTTCGAGGCTGAGAGCGACTTCGGTTCCGGCCAGTTGCAGGCGGTAAACCTGGATGTTTTCAAGTACCCGCTGCACGTAATTGCGGGTTTCCGTGAAGGGGATCAGCTCAATCCAGTCGATGGCATCAACATCGCTGGCACGTGGATCACCGTTCTGGGAAACCCACTGCCTGACCCGGCTTGGTCCGGCGTTATAGGCCGCGATGGCCATCGGCAGATAACCGTCATAGTCCTTGATCAGGCCAGCCATGTACGATTGACCAAGGGTTACGTTATAGTCCGGGTCACTGGTCAGCCTGATTTTCGAGTAATGCAAGCCTGCCTGCCTGGCGATTGTCTGCGCCGTCAAGGGCATGAGTTGCATCAGGCCCCTGGCCCCGGCATGACTGATGGCCTCGGCGTCGTATTCGCTTTCCTGTCTGATGATCGCCAGTATCAGGGGCGTTTCCGGTTTCTCGGCACGGATCGATGATGGCAACCTGGGCGGCACCAGTGTCGGATAACCGCCAGCGACGAAATGACCGTGATTCTGCAGGGTGATCTTGGTGACGCGGATGGCCAGATCAGGGCGGCCACTGAGCCGCGCCAGCCTGGCCGTCAGAATATGCCAGCCCGGACTATCCTCTAGCGAGGCGATCTGCATGATCAATGAATAAAGCCGTTCTTCCTCGCCTGCGGATGCCAGCATCCTGACGGCGCGAACGAGTTCGTGGGCATCAAAGCGTGTACGCAGCTTTTCATCGACACTCGGATCAGGAGGCAGGCGTAGCCCCTGCCCCGGCTGAATCCTGGCCGTTGCCAGTTGACCGTAATATGTGGTCGGAAAGCGGGCAGCGGATGCATACCATTTTTTTGCTTCTTCAGCGTTGCCGATGGCTTCATGTGATCGGGCGAGCCAGTAAGCGCCCCTGGCCAGACTGACCGGGAATGAAACAGCATCATATAACCGTTTGAAATGTTCTCCGGCTGTTTTCGGCTCGTTCAGGAAACGTAGCGCGATCCAGCCGGCCAGAAACTCCGCTTCGGCGTGCTCGGTGGCATTGTCCGCCGTCAGACCGTGCCCGGCGGCAACCCGGTATGCTTCCGAGACAAATCCCTTTTGCAGCAACTGCCGCGCCATGATCGTGCGTTCAGTCCACCAGCGGTGCGGATAGGGCGCCCCATCAGGGAGTGATTTCAGCACATCGAAAGCGCTATCCAGACCTTTTTTGCGTCGCCAGCGCAGCCGCTCGTAAAGTAATCCGGAGTCGTTCTGCAGGGTGTCTGGCACTCTGGATACCAGCAAATCAACATTTCCCGTCATGCGTCTGAGCGAGGTTCTGGCTTCGATAAGCTTGCCGTATTGCGCATCGACCCGGTAAATCATGCGTCGGGCTGGCCAGTATTGTCCTTCCCACATCAGGCGGTCGGCGCGGGCGCGATTATCGCCGAGTGTCAGGTATTTGCGGTATTTGCGGTAAAAGGTCGACTCGTAGGACTTATCCATATCGTTGTTCAGCCAGATCTGCTTGATCATGGTCACACCCTTCCGGGTGTCGCCGCTGCGGATATAGGCATCGGCCAGCTTGTCTTTGCCGAGTGTCGTGATCGGCTCGCGTCCGTCAAACCAGCCGATAATGAAAGCCGGGTCGGCATTGCTGTCGAGCGCTTCCTCGGCACGGGCCAGCAGCCTTGTGCCACGTGGCCAATCAGGGTTTTTGTTGATAAAGGCGTTAATTGCCTCGAAATCGGTGCCGAAACCGCCCTGAAACAGCACATACCAGGAGACAATTTTACGGGCCAGCGGGTTATGCAGATTACGGGCATGGTAATCGAGTTGCTTCTTGTTGCCCTGTTCAACTTCTTTGAGCGCTGCGGAAAACTCGCGTGCCTCTGCTGCAGACAGGGTATCAGCCCGGGCCAGTGAAGGTTCGGCGTTAAACCAGAGCGTCACGCAGAATAAAGCTGTGAAGAGTGACCGCAATTTTTGCCCACTTTACTGTATGTGTCGATTGCAACAGCGAAACCCATATTACCGCTTCCAGGGTCGCCTGGACAATATCGACAGAAAATTGTCACGATCATGTTAATGAAGTCGCATAAGCAGGGAAAACCTTATATGAGATGAAAGGCCGGGCTCTCAAGGCTTGCCCCCGGTGACGCCCGGCTCTATGGTCCGGGGCTGTTTTTTTAACACTCAGGTTCCAGGAGGGAACGATGTTCAAGGGTTCATTCGTCGCGCTGATCACCCCATTCAAAAATGGTCTGGTGGATAAAGCGGCGTTCAAATCCTTCGTCGACTGGCAAATCTCCGAGGGCACCAACGGCCTCGTGCCCTGTGGCACGACGGGCGAGTCGCCGACGCTGAGCCATGACGAGCACGACGAAGTGATCGAGCTTTGCATCGAAGCCACCAACGGTCGCGTGCCGGTGGTTGCCGGGACCGGGTCAAACTCGACCGCGGAAGCCATCCGCCTGACCAGGAACGCCAAGGCTGCCGGTGCCGATGCGGCGCTGATCGTGACGCCCTATTACAACAAGCCGACCCAGGAAGGCCTGTATCGCCACTATGCGGCGATTGCCGATGCGGTGGATATTCCGATCCTCATCTACAACATTCCGGGTCGTTGCGTCATTGATATGTCTGTCGAGACGATGGCCAGGCTTGCTGAAATCCCGAATATCGTCGGCGTCAAGGATGCGACCAGTGACGTCATGCGGCCGATGAAGACGGCGATGAAGATCGGTGAAGGTTTTTGCCAGCTTTCCGGTGAGGACGGCTCGATTGTGCCGTTTCTGGCCGGTGGCGGTGACGGCTGCATTTCGGTGACGGCCAATGTCGCGCCGCGCGCCTGCGCTGAGTTGCATGCAGCCTGGCAGTCCCGCGATCTGGATACGGTTATGGATATCCAGAACCGCCTGATGCCGATGCATATTGCGATGTTCTGCGAAGCAAGTCCGGGCCCGGTCAAATACGCGGCCAACCTGCTCGGCAAGTGTGAAGCGGAAACCCGCCTGCCGCTCTGCGAGATCGCCGACAGCTCGAAAGCCCAGGTCCAGGCCGCCATGCAATCAGCCGGGCTCTTGAACTAAGAGCGTGGACGGTATCGCCCCGTTAGGGGCGTGGACGGTATCGCCCCGTTAGGGGCGTGGACGATGTCGCCCCGTTAGGGGCGTGGACGATGCCGCCCCGATAGGGGCGCGAACGGATATACTATGGCCGGAAAAAACAAAAAAAAGAAATCAGCCGGCAGCAACATCGCTGCGCAGAACCGGCGCGCACGGCGCGACTACGCCATTGTTGAAACGTTAGAAGCAGGTCTGCAACTGACCGGCACGGAAGTGAAATCCTTGCGTGCCGGCAGGGCCAGTCTGAACGAAGCGTTTGCCGGCGAAAAACACGGCGAAATCTATCTCTTCAACGCCCATATCCCGGTCTACGAGGGGGCGTCCAGCGTTTTCAATCACGAACCGGTCCGTGACCGCAAGCTGTTGCTGCACAGAAAACAGATGGCGCACCTGCTGGGCTCGCAAAAGCAAAAAGGCATGGCGCTGATTCCGTTGAAAATCTATTTCAACGCACGCGGCATGGCCAAGCTCGAGCTGGCTTTGGGTGAAGGCAAGCGCTCGTTCGACAAGCGCGAAACGGTCAAGGAACGCGACTGGAACCGCCAGAAGGGCCGCCTGCTCCGCGACAAGGGGTGACGGGCCAAGGCTCGTGGGTGATGATCCAGTCGGGGACATCACAAAACCGTGTCAGCGGCCCCTATTGACCCCCCTGCCCCTGATCAGCAGACTGCACCTAACCAATAAGCAAATCCGGGAGATCATCAGAATGGCCGCAATCGAAAATGTCGATGCCTGTGTTTTTGACGCCTATGGGACATTGTTCGATGTCACCTCGGCGGCGGCGCATTGTCAGGAAGAGCTCGGCGAGAAATGGGCACCGCTGGCACAGGTGTGGCGGGAAAAGCAGCTACAATACTCATGGCTGCGCAGTCTGATGGGGGAATATGTGCCGTTCTGGCAGATCACCCAGGACGCGCTGGATTATGCCATGGCGACGCAGGGTGTCGACGATGCTGTGCTGCGCCGGAAGTTGCTCGATATCTATTTTGAACTGGATGCCTATCCGGAAGTTCCGGGTGTGCTGAAAACCCTCAAGGCCGGTGGCCAGAAGGTGGCAACACTTTCAAACGGCTCGCCCGATATGCTGCAAGCCGCCGTCGACAACGCCGGGATTGATCTGGATGGCGTGATTTCCGTTGACCGCGTCGGCATTTTCAAGCCTGACCCGCGCATTTATCAGCTGGTTTGTGATGATTTCGACCTGCCGAAGGAGCGTATCTGCTTCATGTCGTCGAATGCATGGGATGCCTGGGCGGCAGCGAATTTCGGTTTCCAGGTCGTCTGGGTCAACCGCTTTGGTCAACCGCCGGAACGCCTGCCCGGTACGATCCGCGAAATAATCGGCGATCTGAACGGTTTGCCGCCGCTTCTGGGACTCTGATATAACCACCGAATGACCGGTTCCGATTTTCTCGTTCGCAGAGTTACCACACAGGATGCCTTATCGCTTTATGTCCGTGATTATCCCGGTCCTGCAGACAGCGCCCTGACGCCGTTACTGTGCCTTGGCGGGTTGATCCGCAACGCGAGGGACTTTGCCGGAATCGGCAAATACCATGGTCGCACGCGCCGGGTGCTGGTTCCCGATATCCGGGGCCGGGGTCAGTCGGATTTTGATCCCGACTGGAACAATTACCGCCCTGAAACCTATGTCGGCGATGTCAGGCATATCCTCTGCGCATTGGGTGTGCACAAGGTCGTCGTGATCGGCACCTCGATGGGTGGCATCATGGGCATGATCATGGCGGCGGCGATGCCGAGTGCCCTGAAAGCGCTGGTCCTGAATGATGTCGGACCGATTGTCCGACGTCGTGATCTGGACGGTATTATCGCCTATATGCAGCACCCCCCGTCCCTGCCCGACTGGCCGGCGGCGGCAAAACACCTGCGCGACGCCTTCGGTGACGAGATTCCGCTGACAGAGGAAGCCGACTGGATCCGCGCCGCCAAAAACGGATACGCGGAACGTGAAGACGGCACAATCGGCTTTGCCTGGGATCCGAATATCGTCAAGCCGATCCTTGCAGATTCAACAGAAGTGCATGATTTGTGGCCTCTTTTCAGGGCAACGGGGCGCATCCCGGTCTTGACGCTCAGAGGAGCGCGGTCAACTATTCTTGATGAAGCCCAACTGGCCGAAATGTCGACGCTTCACAAAAATATGCAATCGGTTGTCGTGCCCGGAGCCGGTCATGCACCGAGCCTTGCCGAACCGATAAGCATGGAGGCTTTGAATGGATTCCTCGCCCGCGTCTGATCTGCCGGTTTTTGCCGATATCGAAGATGCCGCCAAACGCCTCAAGGGTTGGGCGCGTCTGACGCCGCTTCTGGAAAACCCGATCCTGAATGATCAGCTCGGCTTTCGTCTGGTCGTTAAACCGGAATGTCTGCAACGGACCGGTTCCTTCAAGTTCCGTGGTGCCTACAACAAGATATCGAGAATTCCTGAAGCAGCGCGCGCCGGTGGTGTGGTTGCTTTCTCGTCCGGCAATCACGCGCAAGGCGTGGCTGCGGCATCGACGCTGATGGGGATGGCCTCGACGATCATCATGCCGAAGGATGCGCCAAAAGCGAAAATCGACAACACCCGGGCGCTCGGCGGCACCGTTGTGCTGTATGATCGACTGACCGAAAATCGTGAGGAAATCGGCGAGCGTCTGAAAACCGAAAAAGGCGCAACCCTCGTCAAACCGTACGACGATCCGATGATCATTGCTGGTCAGGGGACCATCGGCCTCGAGATCGCCCAACAGTCGAATGAAATGGGATTCAAGCCGGACGTGGTAATCGTGCCGGCCGGTGGCGGTGGTCTGGTATCCGGCACGGCCCTGGCCATTTCGGGTACCATCGGCTGTCCGGTTTATAGTGCCGAGCCTTCGACATACGACGACACAAAGCGCTCGCTCGAAGCCGGGTCCAGACAATCGGTGCCGATTGATTCTGTTTCAATTTGCGATGCCCTGCTGGCGCCGACGCCGGGTGTACTGACGTTCGCGCTCAACCAGCGACTGCTGGCGGGTGGCCTCAGCGTGACGGATGAAGAAGCCCTTCAAGCCATGAAGACCGCATTGCTGTCTTTGAAAATCGTGGTTGAGCCGGGCGGTGCCGTGGCTTTGGCGGCAGCACTGACGCAGAAACTCGATCTTGAGGGAAAAACCGTCGTCGTGGTTTGTTCGGGCGGTAATGCCGATCCGGAAATGCTGGCAAGGGCCCTGGCCTCTTGATCCTGCAAACCTGCACATTTCCTCAAAAACGGTGACAGACGGACCTTCCGGGTGTAAGACGCGCGCCTTGGAACGGAGTTGGACGTGGTAAGCATTTCAGATATCCGGAAGGCACGCGAGTTGCTGGCGGGGCATGTGCTCAGAACACCGACCGTTGCCTCACCGGCGCTGTCCAGGCTGGCCGGTGCCGATGTGTATCTCAAGCTTGAGAACCAGCAGGTCACCGGATCGTTCAAGACCCGCGGCTCGTTCGTCCGCATGGCAGCACTGAGCGATGCCGAGCGCAAGGCCGGCGTGATTGCCGCTTCGGCCGGTAACCATGCGCAAGGGGTTGGCTACCACGCCGAAAAAATGGGCATTCCGGCGACAATCTACATGCCGGCTAACACGCCCTTCACCAAGGTCGCCCGAACCGAGGCGCTTGGTGCCAGCGTTATTCTGGAAGGTGAAACGGTCGCTGAAAGCCGGATTATAGCCGAGCAGGTTGCCGACGATGCCGGCAAGGTTTTCATCCATCCCTATGACGATCCGCATGTCATTGCCGGTCAGGGCACCGCGACCCTTGAATTGCTGGAAGACGTTCCTGATCTGGATGTCATTATTGTGCCGATCGGCGGCGGAGGGCTGGCTTCCGGGTGTTGTCTCGCCGCACATGCGCACAATGCAGACATGGAAATCGTCGGCGTTCAGGCCGATGCCTACCCGTCAATGAATCAGGCGTTCCGGAACGAGCCGCCGCATGGCAAGGGTGCGACCATCGCTGATGGTATCGCCGTCAAGGAGCCGGGCGTGCTGACGACGGAGATTCTCAAACAGCATATGGCCGATGTCGAGATTGTGCGCGAAGCGGATATCGAACGCGCCGTGCAGATTTTCGTCGATGTGCAGCGCCTGATCGTTGAAGGGTCCGGTGCGGTGCCGCTGGCCATGCTGATGGCTGATCCGGATCGTTTCAGGGACCGCAAGGTCGGTCTGATCGTATCCGGCGGGAATATTGATTCCAGGCTGTTGTCATCGGTGCTGATGCGTGGGCTGGTGCGCGAGGGACGTCTGGCAAAGCTGCGGATATCCCTGATTGATATGCCGGGTGCGCTGGCGGCGGTCGCCGGCATCATCGGCAACAGGGGCGGCAATATCGTCGATGTCCTGCATCAGCGCATGTTTCGCGATGTGCCGGTCAAGGAAGCGGATGTTGACATTGCCATCGAAACCATCGATTCAAATCATGTTCGTGAGATCATGGAAGCCCTTGAAGCCAAGGGGTTTGGCACCCGTTTGCTTTCCGACACCTCGCTGGATTAGATATCACATCCGCCAGATCAGCAGTTGCGTCTGGCGGCGGTCATCCAACTGAATAACGTCGTCAGGCTCATCCCCCGGAACGGCAAAACTGTTTGAGATGAAAACCGAACCTGGTTTCATTTCCGCTTTCAGTTTTTCGTAAAGTCTGGCCATCGGTGCCGGCGACAGGAACGCATAGACGATATCAGCGTTGCGGACATCAGTATCCCAGATGCTCCGGTAGATGATCTCGGCATTCGGGCGTGCTGAAAGTCTCAGGCGCAGCCATGCGATGATAAACGAGAATGGTGCTGTTTCGACGCCGATCACCTTGCTTTCAGAATTTTGCCGG
>JBBDOA010000119.1:0-17522 GCA_040877275.1 Rhodospirillales bacterium
TGGTGCATGCGGTCTATCGTCTGGGCGCACTGATCAAGTTCGCCGGCGAGCGGGACATGAAAAGCACGGACTGATGAGCAATGGAGATATCTGATATGGCATCCAAGAGACTGAAGGCAACTGGGCAACTGTGGATCGACGACGAATGGCTTGACGGAGCCGGCACGTTGCCTGTTGCCGACAAGTTCACGGGCGATGTTATCGCCGAAGTTGCTGTGCCGGACGCACAACAAGTCGACGATGCGGTTACGGCCGCACGCAACGCGTTCCGGGCGGACCGGTTGGAACCATTGGACCGCCACGACATCCTGCTTGCCACCCGCGATTTTCTTGCAGAGCAAAAGGAAATCGTTCTGGAAACGATGATTTCCGAGACCGGGTTTACCCGAAGTGATGTTGAGGGTGATTTCAACAGATGTCTGCACACGCTCAGAATTTCGGCAGAGGAAGCCACACGTATCAGCGGCGAGATCGTTCCCATCAATGGAGCCCGGGGCCAGAAAGGCCGAATTGCCTACACGGTCAGGGAGCCGGTAGGGATAGTCTGCGCCATTACACCCTTCAATTCTCCCCTGAATACTGTTTGCCATAAAATTGCACCTTCTTTCGCTGCCGGCAACGCGACGATCCTCAAGCCATCACTGCATACACCGGTATCTTCGGAATACCTGTGCCGGTCATTTGAAGCTGCCGGCATGCCCCATGGCATGCTCAATCTGCTGCACGGGACAGGTGATGACACGGGGATGGCGCTGCTCAAACACCCGGGGATCGATTATTATACGTTTACCGGGAGCACGCGCGTTGGCGAGATCATCCAGCAATACGCAGGACTGCGCCGGACGCAGCTCGAATTGGGCAATATCTCGGGTACGATCATCTGCGCCGATGCGGATATCGTGAATGCTGCGAAAAAATGTGCCAATGCGGCATTCCGCAAGGCAGGGCAGGTATGCACGTCGGTACAGCGACTCTACGTGCAAAAGCCGATTGTCGATGCTTTCAAGAAAGCGTTGGCGACGCATGCGTCAAAACTGACGATTGGTGATCCGAGAGACCCGGCCACCGATATCGGGCCGATGATTTCTGCAGAGGCCGCTGACCGGGCCCAGTCCTGGATATCGGCTGCAGCGGATAAAGGTGCGGAGATCGTCATTGGTGGCGGGCGTCAGGGAAACTGTCTGGAGCCAACAATTTTATCCAATGTTGACGTCACGATGAGTGTGGTCTGCGAGGAAATTTTCGCGCCGGTCGTGAGCATTATTCCGTTCGATGAGCTGGACGAAGCCATCGATCTCGTGAATGCGACACCGTTCGGTCTTGCCTCGGGAATTTTTACGTCGAATGTTGACACGGGCATGAGAGCGTCGCGACGGGTCAAAGTCGGCACTTTCCATATCAACGATACGTCCAGCAACCGCGTCGATCTGATGCCCTATGGTGGCGTCAAACAGAGCGGTTTCGGAAAAGAAGGCCCGAAATACGCAATCCATGACATGACCGATGAGAAATTGGTGACCATTGTACCAGTTGGATAAGGCTGCAATCCCGGCTCCATTGAGAAAGCTTTCGACAATACTCCTAAGTCCAAGTGTTCTTTTCGATTTGGCATCTCATACTCCTCGCAAACTTCTACAATAGTACAGTAGGGGGGAGATTAAGGTCTATATGTGCCAGGTTCGGTCACAAGTTGCATGGTTGTGACACTATATGATGTGGTTATGTGCTATTGTCCCGAATCCGAAGTTCGTCGCATTTGGAGCATCCTCTTTTCGAACTTCGGATTCGATAAGGACACTAGCAACATATTGATCTAGTGTGGATTCTGGATTCGAAGTTCCCTTAAGTGGTTGCCCCGAACAATGATGGGAACTTCGAATCCACCACACTATTAAGAGAGCACAATTTACTCGGGGCGACGAAAATCGTCTCCGGAGACTTTTGGCGGAAATCGCGATATTTGGCCCTCAGAGATAGTCTCCGTTCAGAAATTCTTGTAAATTGACCGCCGAAAGTCGCAAAAACCCGGGACTTCCCGTAGGTAATATCCTGGGTGCCGGTTTCGGTGGAAGAGAGTGGTGGGCCCGGCAGGACTCGAACCTGCAACCAGACGGTTATGAGCCGTCGGCTCTAACCAGTTGAGCTACAGGCCCACCAGGGCGCGGTGGTTGGCCGCGCGGGTCCACTGATTACCCTTTTTTGACGGCGGATAACAGCCCGAATTGCCGGCCCGAACTGAAAAGGCATGCAGATCATCGAACTCCCGGCCCGGCGCACCGGGGTGAATTGTAATCCCTGTGCCGCACGCCATATGCAATACTATGTATGACGCGCAACGGGAGGCTTTGATGAACAGACAACGACGCCTGTTAAACTTCGTTCTGATCGCGGCTCTTGGTGGATTTTTGCTGAGCGCCGTCCCCGCCGGAGCGCACCACGGCTGGCGCTGGGCGGAAGACGGCAATTTTGAAATTACCGGCGATATTGTTGAGGCTCAGCTCGGCAACCCGCATGGCGTCGTCCATATTGACGTCAACGGCGAGCGCTGGAGCATTGAAGTCGGCCAGCCATGGCGCAACGAACGTGCCGGTCTGACCGACGATCACTTTGCCAAGGGCAGAGAGATCACGGCCAGCGGCCATCGCTCCAAAGATCCGAACGAACGGCGGGTCAAGGCCGAACGGGTCATGATCGACGGCAAGACCTATGATCTGTATCCTGAGCGGAAATAGCACCCGGTAGCAAAAGGCCGCATCAAACTGCCCGGGTGGCAATCCGTTCTGAGACGACCGGGGAGGGTGCCTGAGTGGAGTATCTGAATGCCATCGCGCAGTCGCAACCGGCGGTGATGCTGCGGGCATCGTTCTGGGTCTATCCGCTCGTCAACGCCGCACATATTCTCGGGCTCGCGCTGCTGATCGGTGCCATCATCCCGCTTGATCTGCGCCTGATGGGGATCATCAGAAAAGGCCGCATCCGCACCCTGGCGGCTGTGCTGGTGCCGACGGCGGCAACGGGCCTCGCCATCGCGGCGCTCAGCGGCGCATTGCTGTTCATTGTCAAACCGGTGGCGTATGCGGGCAGCGATCTGTTTCTGGCCAAGATCGCGCTGATCGGTGCCGGACTGATCAACGTCGGCCTGGTCCGCACCGTGCCGCGCTGGGGCGAACTGGTGCAGTCCGGGGAAAGCATCCTCAACCCGACCGAACCGAATCGCCAGCTGCGCATCGCCGGTGCGGTGTCGATCATCATATGGATTGCCGCCCTGATCCTCGGGCGGATGATCGGGTATTTCCTTTGACGGGCAGACGTGCCGGGACCGTCGCCGATCAGTAATCGAGGAAGCTTCTGAGTTTCCGCGACCGTGACGGGTGCTTCAGCTTGCGCAGCGCCTTGGCTTCGATCTGTCTGATCCGTTCGCGCGTCACCGAGAACTGCTGGCCGACTTCCTCCAGCGTGTGATCGGTGTTCATGCCGATGCCGAAGCGCATGCGCAGCACGCGTTCCTCGCGCGGCGTCAGGCTTGCCAGCACGCGGGTCGTGGTTTCGCGCAGGTTGGCCTGAATGGCGGCGTCGAGCGGCTGCACGGCCAGCTTGTCCTCGATGAAATCGCCGAGATGGCTGTCTTCCTCGTCGCCGATCGGGGTTTCGAGCGAGATCGGTTCCTTGGCGATTTTCAGGACCTTGCGGACCTTTTCCAGCGGCATGGAGAGCTTCGTCGCCAGTTCTTCCGGCGTCGGCTCGCGGCCGATTTCGTGCAGCATCTGGCGCGACGTGCGGACCAGCTTGTTGATGGTCTCGATCATGTGTACCGGAATACGGATGGTGCGCGCCTGATCGGCGATGGAGCGCGTGATCGCCTGGCGGATCCACCACGTCGCATAGGTCGAGAACTTGTAACCGCGACGGTATTCGAATTTGTCGACGGCCTTCATCAGGCCGATGTTGCCTTCCTGAATCAGATCCAGGAACTGCAGACCGCGGTTGGTGTATTTCTTGGCAATCGAGATCACCAGACGCAGGTTGGCCTCGATCATTTCCTTCTTTGCCTTGGCGGCTTCGCGCTCGCCCTTCTGGACGATGCCGACGATGCGGCGGAATTCGCCGATCGGCAGGCCGACGGCACCGGATACGCCGGAAACCTCGTCGCGGATTTCCTTGACGTCGTCCTTGTATTTTTCGGCGAAGCGCTGCCAGTTCTTGGTCGGCATCTTCTTGCAGCGCTTGATCCAGTCGGGATCGAGCTCAAAGCCGCGGTAATTTTCCAGAAAATCCTCGCGGCGGATGCGTGACGAGGTGGCGAGACGCAGCAGCTTGCCTTCAAGGCGGACCAGACGCTGGTTCAGGCCGTACAACTGGTCAACGAGGGCTTCGATGCGGTCGTTGTTGAGGTGCACACCCTCCATCAACTCGATCAGTTCCTGGCGCAGCTTGACATAGCGCTTTTCCTGCGCCGCCTTGAATTCGTCACCGCCCTGCATCGCTTCCATGCGGCCGATCTGCAGGCGCTGGAATTTTTTGTAGGTCTTGGCGATCTGATCAAAGGTGGCGATGACTTCCGGCTTCAGCTTTTCTTCAAGCGCCGCCAGCGACATGTTGTTGTGTTCGTCGTCATCATCCTCGTCTTCATCGTCGTCGCTGGATTTCTCGGAACCTTCTTCCTCGTCCTCGCCGTCGGCTTTTTTCGGGGCCTCGTCCTTTTTCGGATCGGCCTTTACCTCAACGGGTTTGGCGACGACAGGAACAGCGGCTTCGTCGCCGCCTTCGGCGTCGTCTTCCGGTTCCGAACCGGGTTGAGGCGGCTGACCGGGGCCGCCGCCCATGGTGGCGTCAAGATCGACGATCTCGCGCAAAAGAATTTCCTCGGCGACCAGTGCGTCGTGCCAGCGCACGATGGCCTGAATGGTCAGCGGGCTTTCGCAGATGCCGCCGATCATCATGTCGCGGCCGGCCTCGATACGTTTGGCGATGGCAATCTCGCCCTCGCGCGACAGCAGTTCGACCGAGCCCATCTCGCGCAGATACATGCGGACCGGGTCGTCGGTGCGGCCGAGGTCGCTCTCGTCGACATTGCCGGCTGAGGATTTTTCGGCCGGTTCCTCATCGTCGTCAGCGACCACGTCGTTGGCCGCTTCTTCCTGTTCTTCGTTCTCGACCACGTTGATGCCCATTTCGGACAGCATCGCCATGGTGTCTTCGATCTGTTCGGAAGAGACGTCCTCGGGCGGCAGCGCGGCGTTCAGTTCGTCATACGTGACGTAGCCCCGTTCCTTGCCCTTGGCGACCATCTTCTTGACGCCGGCACCGAGGGTATCGAGCAGCGGGCTGTCGGTGCTCTCTTCGGTGCTTTCGCGTGCTTCGCTCGCTTGTGCTTTGGCCACTATACAAAACCCCTAAACGTCCGACGCCTTGATGGCCGCCGGCGAGCCTAAATCAATTAACTTTCAGGGCCTTGAGCCGACTGAAAGCCGTTTCCGAAGTATCTTCCCCCAACGCCGCCGCTTCCAGCCTCAACTCCGTCTCATGAGCCTTCGCGGTCAGCCGCTGATAAGTGTCTTCCCACCCTTCCAGCGCTTCCTTGACGTCACCGTCCGGTCTTGCAAATCGGGCATGCATATAGACGCTTTTGCCCAACAGCTTTGCAATCACGGCCTCTGAACCGTCATTCGAGAGGTGGTCGCGCAAGGCACCCGAGTCAAGGCTTTCATGCCGGGCGAGGGTGTTTAAGACCTGCTGCCTCAATTTGTCAAGCTCGGGGGCTGAAAACTGAACCATACCAAGGCGTTCTTCGATCTCGTCAAAGATCGCTGGATGGTTCATCAAAGTCGCCAGCAATATCCGTTCACGTTGCGCATCGGCGGACGGGATGGCGGCCGTCTCGGCGCGGGCATCGGCCATGACGGCCCCTTCGAGTTTGATCTTGCCGAAGCCTTTTTTACCCTTGAAGCGTGTCCGCCCGGCACCCGGCCCGGATTGCTGCGGACCGCGCTCGCCCCACAGCTTGCGGGAAAAGTAGTCGGAAAAGTGCCGGCGGAAGGAGGCATCGGCGATATCGCGGGCGCGGCTGTCGAGTTTCTGCTGCACATCGGCGCGGTCTTCCGGGCTTTGCGGCATGCGCCCGCCGGTCACCTCGCGCCAGATCACTTCGGACAGCGGCAGGGCCTGATTCAGCAATTCCTCGAACGGCTTCGGCCCCTGTTTCTGCACCAGACTGTCCGGGTCCTCGCCTTCCGGCAGGATCGCGAAGCGCAGCGCATGACCGGCCTGCATCAGCGGCAGGGCGCGTTCGGCGGCACGGTAGGCGGCGCTCTGCCCGGCACGGTCGCCATCGAAGCACAATACCGGCTCGCGGACGACCTTCCACAAATCCCTGAGCTGTTCTTCGGTCAGCGCCGTGCCCAGCGGTGCGACGGCATTATCAAAGCCGGCACGGGCCAGGCCGATGACATCCATATACCCTTCGCAGACGATCATCCGCCCGGCCTTGCGCGCCGGTGCGGCGGCGTGGTGCAGACCGTAGAGCGTGAAGCGCTTCTGGAACGCTGCGGTTTCCGGGCTGTTCAGGTATTTAGGCTCGCCGTCACCGAGAATCCGGCCGCCAAATGCGATGACCTGACCACGGCGGTCCTGGATCGGGAACATGACACGGCCCCGGAACCAGTCATAAGGTTCGCCATTGTCCGGCACGCGGACCAGCCCGGCTTCGATCATCAGTGCTTCGGTGACGCCTTCGCGGGCCAGATGGCCCTTCAGCGCGCCCCTGGCATCCGGCGCAAAGCCGAGCCGCCACTGGCGAACGGTAGGCTCATCAAGGCCGCGCCCCTTGAGGTATTCGAGCGCGCCGCGGCCTTCCGGCGTGCGCAGCATCTTCTCGAAGTAGGCGGCGGCCATTTCGTTGACCTCGGTCAGACCCTTGCGTTTCTCGTGGCGCTGGCGCTCTTCGGGGGTGTCCCTCGGGATGTCCAGTCCGGCCTCGGCGGCCAGTTTTTCGACCGCTTCCGGAAACGACATGCCCTCGACCTCGATCAGGAAGGTGAAGACGTCACCCGAATTCTGCGTCGAGAAGCATTTGTAGAAGCCCTTGTCCTCCATAACGTGAAAAGACGGCGACTTTTCCTTGGTGAACGGCGACAGGCCCCAGAAATCGCCGCGTGCGCGTTCTTTCAGGCGCACGGTACGGCCGACGACATCGACAATCGACACGCGCCGTCTGATTTCATCAAGGAATTCCGGGGTAAAGGTGCTCATTGCCGCTCCGACTGTGAACCGAATAATCTACTCCCGGCGGTCGCTTCGTGGAAGGGCGGCGTGAGCGCGGGAATGGAGAGTTATCCCATGATCGGGGGAGTTATCCACATTCGCATGCTTCAAGACGCTCGCTGCGCGCACGAGACGCTCGCTTTCGCTCGCTCCTCAGCAATGAGGTGATGTGATAACCCTCATCAAGTTCAGGACGACGACAGAAAGTATAACGCAAAGACGCCAAGAAAAGAAAAGCACGCATGGACACCTTGGCGCGCTTCACTGGTCTTCGCGTACTTTGCGTTGAGAACTGGTTTCCGCTTTCGCGGGACTGACGACAAAGGAGTTAAGCCAGTTCAGGCGCCGAGCCGACCCTTCACCTTGCCGGATGATTTCGAGAAATCCATGCGCCCGGCGTAATGGTCTTTCAGATACGCCATCACCTTGCCCATGTCCTTGATGCTTTCGGCGCCGCTTTTGGCAATCGCCTCGTCAATGGCGCTGTCGGCCTCGGCATCGCTGAGCGGTGTCGGCAGGAAGGTTTCGATGTAGCCGATTTCCTCGGCTTCCTGCTGCGCCAGATCGGCGCGGCCTCCTTTGGAATAGGCTTCGATGCTGTCGCGGCGCTGTTTGACCATCGATTGCAGCAGCCCGAGGATTTCGTCGTCGCTGATGCCGTCGGCGTTGCCCTTGGAGCGTGCCTGGATGTCGCGGTCCTTGAGGGCCGCGTTAATCAGGCGAATGGTCGACACCTTGCGCTCTTCGCGGGCGCGCATGGCGTCTTTCAGCATGTCGTTTAATCGTTGTCGGAGCATGGAATCTCCTCCTCATTGTTCCGAACGCCCGGACGTTATCCTATCGGGGCTGGGGAAACAACCGGATTGTGTTTTATAAGTTATTGATATTAAACAATAAAAATAATTTCCCCGAAAGCTTGACGCAGCGCCGGGCTTTGCGTATCTACTCTGCCAGTCGAAACCGACCCCTGTTGGCCCATATCGTGACAAATGAAACAGAAATCGCTGCGCCCACTGACAAGGGGGCGGAGTCTTTCTGCGCCCCTGAGGGTTCACAGTTCAGTGCGCCTCAGGGCGCAACGGCCGTCGTTGTTCTGGCGGATGGCGCGGTGTTCTGGGGCCGGGGGATCGGCGCTGCGGGGCGCGCCGTCGGTGAGGTCTGCTTCAACACCTCGATCACCGGTTATCAGGAGATCATGACCGACCCCAGCTATGCGGGTCAGATCATCACCTTCACGTTTCCGCATATCGGCAACGTCGGCACAAACCCCGAAGACATCGAAACCACAACCCCGGCTGCCCGGGGTTGTATTTTAAGGGCCGACATCACCGAGCCGGCCAACTGGCGCGCGACGCAGCATCTGGACGGGTGGCTGAAGTCCTATAACCTGCCAGGCATCTCGGGCATCGATACGCGGCGCCTGACCCGGAAAATCAGGGATGGCGGTGCGCCATCCGGTGTCATCTGCCATGCACCCGACGGCAGCTTCGACATTCCGGCGCTGATTGCCGAAGCCAGGGCCTGGCCCGGCCTCGAAGGCATGGACCTCGCCATCGAGGTGAGCTGCAAGCAGAGCTACGGCTGGGACGAGACCCGCTGGGTGCTGGGCGAAGGCTACGGCAGGCTGACGGCCCCTTTATATAATGTTGTCGCCATCGATTACGGCATCAAGCGCAACATCCTGCGTTGTCTGGCGTCGGCCGGCTGCAACGTCACCGTGGTGCCGGCGACGGCGAGCGCGGAAGATATCCTTGGCCGCAACCCGGACGGCATTTTTCTCTCGAACGGTCCCGGCGACCCGGCGGCGACCGGGGTTTACGCGGTGCCGGTGCTGCAGGATCTGATCGCCAGCGGCAAGCCGATCTTCGGCATCTGCCTCGGCCACCAGTTGCTAGCCCGCGCATTGGGTGCACAGACGCAGAAAATGCATCAGGGCCACCGCGGCGGCAACCAGCCGGTCAAGGATCTGGCTACGGGTAAGGTTGAAATCACCAGCCAGAACCACGGTTTTGCGGTTGACGCATCAAGCTTGCCTGCGGGCGTCGTCGAGAGCCATGTGTCGCTGTTCGACGGCTCCAACGAAGGCGTGCGGGTCGAGGGCAAACCGATCTTCTCGGTGCAGTACCACCCGGAAGCCTCGCCGGGTCCGACCGACAGCCACTATCTGTTCAAACGCTTCACCGACCTGATGGACGAGGCGTGATGGCGTATTTCCCTCTCCCCTCGTCATCCCCGCGCTCCCGGGTCTACGCCCGGGACAGGCATTTGGGACCCAGATTGACAGTTGGACTGGATTCCGGCCTGCGCCGTAATGACGGTGGTGTTTGCGGGTATGACGGGGGTGTGCGCGGTTTTTGTTCAGGTCGTCACCCCGGCGTAGGCCGGGGTCCAGTGGTGGCGGGGCTGGGTCCCCGCTTTCGCGGGGATGACGATGGGGCTAGCGGGGATGACGAGAAGGCAAGCCGGAATGACGAGGGTGTGCTGGCGCTTATCCTTCGAGACGGCGCTTCGCGCCTCCTCAGGATGAGGTCGGAGTACGAACGCCTCATCCTGAGGAGCGGCCCAAAGCGCTTTTGGGTCGCGTCTCGAAGGACGAGGCATCTCGCAGCCTCTGTGGTTAGCCCTTCTGCCTCTCAGCGCTGCAACGGAGGCCTGAATGCCTAAAAGAACAGACATCAAATCGATCATGATCATCGGCGCCGGGCCGATTGTGATCGGGCAGGCGTGCGAGTTCGATTACTCGGGCGCACAGGCCTGCAAGGCGCTCAGGGAAGAGGGTTACCGGGTCGTGCTGGTCAACTCCAACCCGGCCACGATCATGACCGACCCGTCGATGGCCGACGCCACCTATATCGAGCCGATCACGCCGGAAGTGCTGGAAAAGATCATCGCCAGGGAGCGTCCCGACGCACTGCTGCCGACCATGGGTGGACAGACCGGCCTGAATGCCGGCATGGCGCTGGCCGAACGCGGCACGCTCGAGAAATACAATGTCGAGCTGATCGGTGCCAAGGCCGACGTCATCGCCAAGGCCGAAGACCGGCTTTTGTTCCGCGACGCCATGACCAAGATCGGTCTCGGCACGCCGAAATCGGAAGTCTTCACCGGCGAGTACGAAGTGATCGAAATCCCCGACCAGAACGGCAACATCAAGGCGGTCACGATGTTGTCGGTGGCATCGAAGAAAAAGGCCCTGGATGCGCTCATGATCGTCGGCCTGCCGGCCGTGATCCGCCCGGCCTTTACCCTGGGCGGCACCGGCGGCGGCATTGCCTATACCACCGAGGAATACGAGGCGATCATCGCATCCGGCGTGCAGGCCTCGCCGATCAATCAGGTGCTGATCGAGGAAAGCGTGCTCGGCTGGAAAGAGTTCGAGATGGAAGTAGTCCGCGACAGTGCGGATAACTGCATCATCATCTGCTCCATCGAAAACGTCGATCCGATGGGCGTGCATACCGGCGACAGCATCACCGTCGCCCCGGCGCTGACACTGACGGATAAAGAATACCAGATCATGCGCGACGCCTCGATTGCGGTGCTGCGCGAGATCGGCGTCGATACCGGTGGTTCAAACGTGCAGTTTGCGGTCAATCCCGAAGACGGGCGTCTGGTCGTCATCGAGATGAACCCGCGCGTATCACGCTCGTCGGCACTGGCATCGAAGGCGACCGGCTTCCCGATTGCCAAAATCGCCGCCAAGCTGGCCGTCGGCTATACGCTGGATGAACTGAATAACGATATCACCGGTGTGACGCCGGCATCGTTCGAGCCGACCATCGATTACGTGGTGACGAAAATCCCGCGCTTCACGTTCGAGAAGTTTCCGGGCACTGCGGCGCTGTTGTCGACGTCGATGAAATCCGTCGGCGAAGCGATGGCGATGGGCCGCACCTTTGAGGAAAGCCTGCAGAAGGGCCTGCGCTCGATGGAAACCGGCCTGACCGGCCTGAACGAAATCGCCATCGAAGGCGCGATCACGTCCGACGGCACGATTGAAGCCGATGCCGTCAAGGCGGTGCTGAACGAGGCCAGGCCGGACCGGATCCGCTACATCGCCCAGGCCATCCGCTTCGGCCTGCCGCTGGAGGATATCCAGCGCGCCAGCAAATACGACATCTGGTTTATCGAACGCATCAAGACCATCGTCGACGCCGAGGAACAGGTCCGTAAGGACGGCCTGCCGACCGAGCCGCAGGCGATGCTCAGGCTGAAAAAGCTGGGCTTTTCCGACGAGCGGCTGGCCGAGCTGGTCGGCAGCGCTGCCGATACGGTTTCCGAAGCGCGCCGCGACATGGGCGTGCAGCCGGTCTACAAGCGGGTCGATACCTGTGCCGCAGAGTTCGCCTCGCAGACGTCCTATATGTATTCGTGCTATGAAGGTGACGGCCTCAACCCCGCCGAATGCGAAGCCGAACCGACCGGGCGTGACAAGGTCGCGATCCTGGGCGGCGGACCGAACCGCATCGGCCAGGGGATCGAGTTTGATTACTGCTGTGTGCATGCGGCCTATGCGCTGAAGGAAATCGGCCTTGAAGCGATCATGGTCAACTGCAACCCGGAAACGGTATCGACCGATTACGACACCTCGGACCGGCTGTATTTCGAGCCGCTGACCGCCGAAGACGTGATCGAACTGCTGCGCGTCGAGCAGCGCAAGGGGTCGCTGAAGGGCGTGATCGTGCAGCTTGGCGGGCAGACGCCCCTGAAACTGGCAGCCGCCCTTGAAGCTGCCGGAATCCCGATCCTGGGCACGTCGCCCGACGCCATTGATCTGGCCGAGGACCGGGAACGCTTTCAGGTGCTGTTGCAGAAAACCGGTCTGCGCCAGCCGGCCAATGGCCTCGCCCGCTCGCAGGAAGAAGCCAGGCGCGTCGCCGCCGAGGTTGGCTACCCGCTGGTGATCCGGCCGAGCTATGTGCTCGGCGGCCGGGCCATGGAAATCGTTCATGACGACACCGCGCTCGAACGCTACATGCGCGAAGCCGTGGTGGTGTCGGGCAAGAGCCCGGTGCTGCTGGACAGCTATCTGCAGGACGCCATCGAGGTTGATGTGGATGCGCTTTCTGACGGCACGGATGTTTATGTTGCCGGCATCATGCAGCATATCGAGGAAGCCGGTATTCATTCCGGCGACAGTGCCTGCTCGCTGCCGCCGTTCTCGCTGTCGGCACCGATCATCGCCGAGCTGGAGCGGCAGGCGGTTGTGCTGGCCAGGGCCTTGAGTGTGGTCGGGCTGATGAACGTGCAGTTCGCGGTCAAGGGCGAGGATATCTATATCCTCGAGGTCAATCCGCGTGCGTCGCGTACCGTGCCTTTCGTGGCCAAGGCGACCGGGGTGCCGATCGCCAAGATCGCCGCCAAGCTGATGGCCGGCGAAAAGCTCAAATCCTTCACCCTGCCGAAACTGGGTGCGATGAACCACGTCGCCGTCAAGGAAGCGGTCTTCCCGTTCTCGCGCTTCCCCGGTGTCGACACGATTCTCGGACCGGAAATGAAATCGACCGGTGAAGTCATGGGTATCGATACGGACTTTAATCGTGCCTTTGCCAAATCGCAGCTGGGTGCCGGCATGTCGCTGCCGATTTCCGGCGGGGTCTTCATCTCGGTCCGTGACCGCGACAAGGACAAGGCGCTGTATGTTGCCCGCCTGCTCAGCGAACAGGGCTTTACCATCATGGCGACCGGCGGCACGCAACGGTTCCTTGAGGCCAACGGCGTCGCTGCTACCCGGATCAACAAGGTTCTGGAAGGTCGGCCGCATTGCGTCGATGCCCTGATCAACGGCAACATCCAGCTGGTCATCAACACAACAGAAGGGTCGCGTTCAATCGCCGACAGTTATTCGATCCGCAGAACGGCCCTGGTCAATCAGGTGCCGCACTACACCACCATGACGGCGGCCTGCGCTGCCGCCGAGGCGATCTGTGCGGTGATACCGGTGGGCGGTGCCGGCGGACTTGAAGTTGCGCCGCTACAGGCTTATTTTGATCCTTCGTATTAGGCTTCCCCTGCAATGACATCGGTCGTGATCGCCTTGAGGTGATCGGGACAGAATTGTTGCCTGGGGGCAACGAAGGAGGGCCGGCAACGGCCAGTGAAAGCATGGAACGTGTGCCGATGACGCGTGAGGGCCTGACGGTTCTCGAACACGAATTACGTCGTTTGAAGTCCGAGGAACGCCCGGCGGTGATCAAGGCTATTGCCGAAGCCCGCGAGCATGGCGATCTTTCCGAGAATGCCGAGTATCACGCTGCGCGTGAAAAGCAGGGCTTTATCGAAGGCCGCATCGCCGAGCTGGAGGACGTCACCAGCCGCGCCGAAGCCATCGACACGTCTGCGATGTCCGGTACCACGATCCGTTTCGGTGCCACCGTGCTGGTTGCCGATACCGATACCGACGAGGAAACCAGCTACCGGATCGTCGGTGCGCTGGAAGCCGATCTCGCCCAGGGCAAGATATCGGTGACCTCGCCGCTGGCCCGCGCCCTGATCGGCAAGACCATCGGCGACGTCGTCGAAGTGGCGACGCCGGGCGGTGGCAAATCCTATGAGGTCTGCGAAGTCAGCTGGGTTTGATCCCCTCGCCCGCCGGATGAGGGGGATTGGAAATCAGTCTTCCGCGTCTTCGGGATCGATTGGCACGCCCGGAAGTTTCTTCGAGGTGCGGATCACCTGTAAGGTCAGCACGCGCGCCACATACGGCGCTGCGGTCAGGCGCTGCGTCAATTCGTTTTCGTGGCTGGTGTTGCGGGCGACCAGTGTGAGGACGAAATCGTGCGGCCCGCGCATCATGTGGCATTCGCGCACTTCGGGCCATCTTGCCATCTCGTTTTCAAATGAGGTGAGCACGGCGTCGTTCTGACTGTCGAGGCCGACCAGAGCCAGAAACTGCACTTCAAAGCCAAGTAATTCGGCGTCAATATCGGCATGATAGCCGTGAATGAAACCGGCTTCCTCAAGGGCGCGGACTCGCCTGAGGCACGGCGGTGCCGAGATTCCGGCCCGTTCGGCCAATTCCACGTTGGTCATCCGTCCATCATCCTGTAAATCGCGGAGAATCCGCATATCAATGGCGTCGAGTTTAACTTTTTGCACCGGCATATCCTTTTATTGCGGATCATGTCGTATCATCTTTCAGGGCTTTCACGCAATATCATTGCGCAATAACCTTGCGTCTTCAGTCGGCAACAGGGATCAACACAAGAACGCCCAACCCTTCATTGCGTCCGCAAGCGGATCAGCTTATTTAGAAAGCCGTGTTGCTGCGTGCTTGCCTGAGGAGATCGCCATGTCCGAACCCCGCCACACCAAAGTCCTGATCATCGGTTCCGGTGCTGCCGGCTATACGGCCGCCATTTACGCCGCCCGGGCCAATCTGGCACCGCTTCTGGTGCGTGGCATCCAGCCCGGCGGACAACTGACGATTACCACCGATGTCGAAAATTATCCGGGCTTTGCCGAGGTCATCCAGGGGCCGTGGCTGATGGAACAGATGTTCGAGCAGGCCCGGCATGTCGGCACCGATATGGTCGAAGACACCATCGTTTCGGTCGATCTGTCGAAACGACCGTTCAGGGCCGTCGGCGACGGCGGTCAGGTCTATACCGGTGACACGGTGGTGATTGCGACCGGTGCCAGTGCGCGCTGGCTCGGACTGGAAAGCGAAAAGGCCTTCATGGGCTTCGGCGTGTCTGCGTGTGCGACCTGTGACGGCTTTTTCTATCGTGGCAAACAGGTCGCGGTGATCGGCGGCGGCAACACGGCTGTTGAAGAGGCGCTGTATCTGACCAACTTTGCATCGAAGGTTTATCTGGTGCATCGCCGCGATGAGCTCAGGGCCGAAAAGATCATGCAGGAGCGGCTGTTCAAGAACGAGAAGATCGAGGTCATCTGGGACCATGCACTGGATGAAGTGCTGGGCGAGCAAGGCGGCAAGGGCGTGACGGCGGCAAGGCTGAAAAGCACCAGAACCGGCGAGATGCAGAAAATTGCCGTCGACGGCGTCTTCATCGCCATTGGCCATGATCCGAACACCGGGCTGTTTGCCGGTCAACTCGACATGTATGAGGACAATTATATCCGGACCGTGCCGGGCACGACCCAGACCAGTGTCGCCGGTGTGTTTGCCGCCGGTGACGTGCAGGACCGGGTCTACAGGCAGGCCGTGACGGCCGCCGGCACCGGGTGCATGGCGGCTCTGGAAGCGGAGCGTTTTCTGGCCGAGAACGAAGATCAGGTGACCGCCGCCGCCGAATAGGTGCTGCGGACAGGCCTGGAACCGGAGGATGTGGTGGCGATCGATTGGGACAAGCTCAGGGTCTTTCATGCCGTCGCCGATGCCGGCAGCTTCACCCATGCCGGGGAAATCCTGAATCTGAGCCAGTCGGCGGTCAGTCGTCAGGTCAGCGCGCTTGAACAAAGTCTCGGCACGCCGCTGTTCCACCGCCATGCGCGCGGTCTGATCCTGACCGAACAGGGCGAAACCCTGTATGAAACGGCGCATGCGGTGTTTGCGCAGCTGGCCCGCGTGCAGACGCAGATGGCCGAAAACAAGGAACGGCCGCAAGGCGCATTGAAAATATCATCGACGGTTGCTTTCGGTTCGGTGTTCCTGGCATCCAGAATGAAGGAATTCGTCAATCGCTACCCGGAAATCGATGTGTCCCTGGTGCTGGCCGATACCGAGCTTGATCTGTCGATGCGCCAGGCCGATGTGGCGATCCGACTGACCCCGCCGACCCAGCCCGATCTGGTGCAGCGCCATCTGCTGGCGCTCAAGTACCGGGTCTATGCAGCGCCCGAATACCTGCAGCAGTATGGCATGCCGAAAAGTGCCCGTGATCTGGACAAGCACCGGATCGTTGTCTACGGCGATGATGCCCGTCCGCCCGTCGCCAATCTGAACTGGCTGCTGACCGAGGGAGCAAAGGACGGAACAACACGAAAACCGGTGCTCAGGGTCAATTCGATCTATGGTATCCTGCGCGCTGTGCAAAGCGGCCTTGGGCTTGGCGCGCTGCCGGAATACATGGGTCGGGAAATCGGCAATCTGGTCGAGGTGCTGCCGGAATTGCAGGGACCTGAACTGAACATGTATTTCGTCTATCCGGAAGAGCTTCGTGACTCCGCCCGGATCGTCGCCTTTCGCGATTTTATTGTCGAGAAGCTGGCCCCGATGCGGCGCTGAGTGTGGCTTTCAAGCCATGCGAAAAATGCATGGCTGCAATTCCTGTTTGGCTCTGGTACGGCGACAACATCAGCTTATATAACCAGTGTATTCGATGCTGCATCGCAACATTGAAAAAGAATTCGAAGCCGGATGGTCGCGCTGAAAACGCTGATCTCCATAGGGTTTCAACCAGTTTCCGGGCTCCCTGCCCGGAAAAGAGGGACCGGTCTCCGGCCCCTCGCGTCTCCCAGACGTGAAGCCTCCCTGTTTAAAACTCGCCCCCGAGGGTTTTCCCTCGGGGGTATTTTTCTGCGTGGTGCAGGTTGAGTTGATGACGCGGGATAATTGATCAGTCGCCATCAACTCTGTTTATCGTTCGCACCGTGCCCTGAACACACCCGCCCCTCGTCATTCCGGCGCACGCCGGAATCCAGTGCGTCGGGTATGACCTGTCCCTGCGAGATATGGATGTGGTTCACTGGACCCCGGTCTGCACCGGGGTGACGCTTGTTTATAGATCGCACCCTACCCTCAACCCCGTCATCCTGGGCGCGATTTGATATTCATCCTTCGAGACGGCCTTTCAGGTCTCCTCAGGATGAGGAAATCATAAATCCTCATGCTGAGGAGGGCGCGGTGCGCCCGTCTCGAAGCATAAGAGCAGAACCGGAATGACGTCGGGTGGAGCTACGGCAGCGTCAGCCGTGATGGCCGGAGATTTCGCCGTCCTTGAACAGGTTGTCCTTCAGTTCCTTGGCGAAATCCTCATTGTTGCGGCGCAACCATTCGAGCACCATACAGGCATGCTCCATCTCTTCGCGCATGTTGTGCAGCAGGATTTCCTTGAGCGCCTCGTCCTCGCAGTCGTCGGCGCGCTGGCGGTACCAGTCGACGGCCTCCAGTTCTTCCATCAGCGAAACGATGGCGTGGTGCAGATGCAGGGTGTCTTTGCTGAGACGTTCGCGCGGTGCGTGCAGGCTGTCGCTGGCCATAGTCGGGATCTCCTTCATCGGTCTGTACTTATTCAATAAAATATGGGTGCACGAAGCGCTCCTTGCAACCGCTTGCCACCCGGATCACGCTGCGGCCG
>JBBDOA010000120.1:0-17516 GCA_040877275.1 Rhodospirillales bacterium
CCGACCATGACCGTCAGCTTGCCGTTTTCCGCCCCGGCCTGACCGCCGGATACCGGACCATCAAGGAACTGGATGCCCTTGGCCTGGCACTTTTCGTCAATTTCCCGGGCGACGATGGCCGATGCGGTGGTGTGGTCGCAATAGGTTGCGCCCTTTTTCATCCCGGCGATGATGCCGTCCTTGCCGTAAACGACTGAGCGGAGATCGTCATCATTGCCGACGCACGAAAAGACAAAATCGGCACCCTTGGCAGCTTTCGCAGGGGTTTCAGCGAATTTGCCGCCATATTCCTTGGCCCATTTCTTGGCTTTGGCCGTGGTGCGATTGAAGACGGTCACGTCGTGGCCGTTTTTCTGCAGGTGACCGGCCATCGGATAACCCATCACGCCAAGTCCGATAAATGCTGCTTTTGCCATTGTGCTTATCCCCCGGGAATTTTAGTTATTCATGTAGTGGGAATATAGGGATTGCAGCCATGCTCTGCCAACCCCCTGCTGTTAACTGCTTTGCACCAGCCGTGCGTAAAAATTGCCTTCCCATATTTCCGGCGGGCTCGCAATCATATGGTTGAGCACCCACTGCACCATCCGGTCCATGCGCTGGCGGGCCCGGCTGCCGAGCCGGTGCGGATAACAGTCTTCGCAGCGCATACCGCAAGCGACGGCCATCTGGCGGATGCTGCCGGGCGTATAGGCGGCCAGATGCGTCAGGTCGCCATGCTGGAACTGCAGGCCCCACGGCGATGACGCGTTCGGCATTTTCAGGGTGATCGAGCCGCCCGGTGCCAGTAGCTCGCATATCTGCGTCAGTAGCGTATGGCCGTCTTCGGGCACGAAATGCTCAAAGACGTCGAACATGAAGATCCGGTCAAAAGGCTTTTCGGTCTGCGCTTTCTCCAGATAAGCCCTGACATCGATGGCGTGGAAATGTTCGCGGACCGCGGTCGGAATGACGGTCTGCAGCGTCGCGTCCTGATCGATGCCGATAAAGTCGGTGATGCCCTTGTGCTGCAGATAGCTCAGAAAATGCCCAGTGCCGCAGCCGATCTCGAGGCAGCGCATACCGCTTTGCATGCGCGCCGGGACCCAGATTTCAGCATCGAAACGCTGGATATGCTTCGCGCCCAGTGACGGTGTCGTGTAGGCCTTGGACGTGCCATAGGACTGGTAGAAAACTGACATCAATGCTGTTCCCGGCGGCTGGACTGTTGCTGGTCAGTGAACCATACCCGACCAGATCGGAAAAGCCCCGGCCGGATAATTCACGGGCGAACGCTCAGTGCTGATCGATCAGTGCATCGGCGCGTTCGATCAGTTGTTGAAATGCCGGCCAATGCGCCCTGTCACCGACAATGCCGATGGATTGTGTGGCAAGCGCCGGACTGGCGCGGTAAGGCTCGGCGGTTTTTATATTGTCAGCCTGGCCGCCACATTCACGGACGATCAGGCATCCTGCCGCGTGGTCCCAGGGTTTGAGGATGCCGTTGTATCGGGCCATATCCAGTGTGCCGTCGGCGATATCCATATATTCCCTGCCGACACAGCGGTAGCGCTCGACAAGGGTCGGTACCGCGCTCGATAACGCGTCGGCGGCGCGGATCAGTCGTTGCTGCAGTTTATGACCGGCCGTCATCGTGCTTGCAGCGAACGTCTTGGCTGGCCGGGTGATCTGTGTAACCGATCCCGATGCGTTCTGCTGCCAGGCGCCGCTGCCCCGCATCGCCCACAGGGCATCACCGGCCAGCGGATCGATGATCCAGCCGGCGTGCGTTTCCCCGCCGTTGAGCAGCGCAACAATGACCGTGAACGGCGATTTGCCGTGCGCAAAGTTATGTGTGCCGTCGACCGGATCAATGATCCAGACCGGCGCTTCTCCGGCGATCCGTCGCAACGATTCTGGGTTGCTTTCGAAATCCTCCTCGCCGATCACGGCACTGCCCGGCAACAGCGCTGTGAGGCGTTTACGCAGGGCTTCTTCCGATGCCCGGTCGGCAATCGTCACCAGATCGCCGGGTTTCTTTTCGGAGATATCAGCGGCGTTCAGCTTGTTGAAACGCGGCAGGATTTCCTCTGCCGCGACGTCATGCATGATGTCGCGAACCCGTTCCGGTCGGTCGAGAATTTTTTGCATCAGTTGATATAGAGGTCCCTGTCGCGGTGATAGGCATTGGCGGCATCTTCGAGTATGCGCTGTGCTTCCTCGGAAAATTCACTGCGTTGAATGAGTGCATGAGTCACGAAGCTCGAGAATGTCACCGCTTCGCCCTTGCCGCGCAAGTCGAAACGGGCTGCAAATTCGTCGAGCCGCCGGTGAATGTGTTCGCGTGCCATGACGTTGAGCTGGCGCTTCACATAGCGGTGCGTCAGCCGCCATTTATGCTGGGCTTCGCGCGTTGCCATCGATCCCTCCTCTACTAGTAGATAAAAAGGTGTAATGGAAAGCTGCGGTAGCGTCACGAAAAATCGACATAAAGAAATTGCCGGTTACTCAGTGCGGCTGCAGCTGCGTATCGAATTTCTGCTCGAACCGGGCGGCGATATCGGGTGCGATGCGCAGATCAAGATGCACGCCGTCTTCGGCATCGTTTCGGGACAGCACTTCGGCGCGCTCATAGAGCCAAGCCAGCGCCGCGCCGTCTTCGTAGCCGAGGGTGATGCCGTAGCTCAGGTAATGCCGGGTCAGGATTTCGTCGACAACGTCGAGCAATTCAGTGCAACCGTCACCGACCCAGGCCGAGATCGGCACCGCCGTCTGGTTGCCGAGGCGCGCCCGGTTGGTGACGAACAATCGGGATTCCTCGTCCAGCAGATCGATCTTATTCAGGGCTTCGACCAGTGGTTTGACATGGGTGCCCGATGCTGCGTCTTCGTTCGTTGCAGACCCCGGCCCGGCCGCAACCACATGCAATTTGCGCATGACCTTGAGAACGTCGCTTTTCTGCGCTTCCGTATCAGGGTGTGCGACATCGCGGACATGGATAATGATATCGGCCTCGATGACCTCCTCAAGGTTGGCGTGGAAGGCCTGAACCAGCTCGTGCGGCAGGTTCGAGACGAAGCCGACGGTATCAGAGACGATGGCGTTGCGGCCGCTCGGCAGCCTTATCCCGCGCATGGTCGGATCGAGGGTAGCGAAAAGCTGATCTTTTGCGACCACCTCTGATTCGGTTAATCTGTTGAAAAGAGTGGATTTTCCGGCGTTGGTGTAGCCAACAAGAGCAATTACCGGATGCGGCACGCGGCGTCTGGCAGCGCGGTGCAATTCGCGGGTCCGGGACACGTCCAGCAGGTCCTTTTTCAGGCGGTCGATGCGCACGCGGATCAGGCGACGGTCGGTTTCAATCTGGGTTTCGCCGGGGCCGCCCATGAAACCGACACCGCCACGCTGCCGTTCAAGGTGGGTCCATGACCGCACCAGGCGGCCAAGCTGATAGGTGAATTGCGCCAGATCGACCTGCATCTGGCCTTCCCGGGTGCGCGCACGGGCCCCGAAAATCTCAAGAATCAGGCCGGTCCGGTCGAGAACCTTGGCATGCCATTCGCGCTCAAGATTGCGCTGCTGCACCGGTGTGAGCTGCGCATCGACAATGATCACCGGAATCGGTGCGTCTTCGTCGGCGTGGGTAATGGATTCCAGAACATCGCCAATGCGTTCCACCGCACCGCCGCCGATCAGGGTCGCCGGGCGCGGCCGTTTGACCTGAAAGGCCTCGGCATGAACGATTTCAAGATCAATGGCGCGGGCAAGCCCGACCGCCTCTTCAAGGCGGGCTTCCCGTTCCCTGCCCTCGGCCAGCTCAAAGCCGATTTCAGGATGCACGACAATGCAGCGTTCGCGAAGCGGACGCCGATCTATACCGCCGCCTGCATCGCGTTTACTCAAGCATCCTCGGGCGACTCGTCCTTCTCGGGCTCGAACAACTGAACCGGCGTCGAAGGCATGATCGTCGAAATCGCATGCTTGTAGACAAGCTGCGTATGACCGTCCCGCCGCAGCAGAACAGAAAAATTATCGAACCAGGTCACGATGCCCTGCAACTTGACGCCATTGACCAGAAACACGGTCACGGGTGTCTTGTTCTTGCGTATAAAGTTTAGAAAAACGTCCTGCACATTTTGGGGTTTTTCTGCGGACATTCTTTTTTCCCCCTGCTTTCAGAACCGCTCAGCGCGGTCGCTTTTTAAAATATTGGCCAAATCGGCACGAAGTATTCTTTGACAAGCGCAGGAGCTTACATCGTCTGTAGAAAATTGCAAAGCCGTTGGCAAGTCGCGAAATAATGGATTGGCGGGTGCTCGGCAAACTCGCCCGTTGCCGGTTCCTGGGCGCGCACCAGCACCGGGATGCAGCCGGCGTTAGCGGCGCAATTGAGATCAATATCGGCATCACCGACAAACCACACTTCCGGCCCGGGAGGTATGCCGCCTGGCTCAAGGGCCATGTGCACCGGGGCTGTGTCCGGTTTGTCCCGTTCGGCGTCAAAGGCCCCGACGATCTTGCCGAAGTGCTGATTCCAGCCGAGATGCTCGGCTTCCTGGCGCAGAAAGTCGCCGCGTTTGTTGGAAACGACGCAGAGATACAGGCCCAGCCCGTTCAAGGTTTCGAGGAGCGCCCCGGCACCCTCAGCCGGCCTGATGGCATCGGCATGGATTTCCGCATAGCGGGCATAAAACACCTTGGCCGCGTCTTCCCAGGCATCGCCGAACAGCTTGGGAAAACTGTCACGGATGGAATGCCGGACCCGGGTCCGGGTTTCCAGCAAACTCCATTCGGGCAGTTCATACGCTCGAAACGTGGTATTCAGGGCGTCCTGAATAACCGGCCAGCTGTCGACCAGCGTATTGTCCCAGTCGAAGATGACGGCTTTGGGGCGAGTGAAATCAGTCATTCAAGCTTTCTGTGAGCAATCAATCGGGAAATCAAGGTGAGATTATACGAATGCGCCATCTTGGAAGCGCCTTTCATCACCGAAACCTGACGGTTCCGGGCTCCGCTAACGTTCGGGATGACGGGAGTGATGTTAAGCCAGACCCTCTTTGCCGTCATTCCGGCGCACGCCGGAATCCAGAGCGCCCGGCATGGCCTGACACGACCGGGCACGCCTGGACGCGGACGTGTTATTGATACAAAAATGCAGATGATTATATCGGTAGCGATGTCTCCAACAACAGTTTACTCAAAAGAATTCCAGCTGCACCGAGAACATCTTTTCGACCTTGCGGATGACGTCGGCGGCGGCGAACAGCACGACCCGGTCGCCGGCTTCGATGATGGTGCCGCCGCTTGGATAAATGGTCAGGCCGTCCCGCACGATGGCACCGATCAGAACGCCCTGCGGCAGCTTGGTTTCCCTGAGTGGCGTGCCGACCAGTTCCGAAGTCTGCAACGCTTCCGCTTCAATCAGTTCGCCGAAGTCTTCGCGTAGTGTGTGGACCGAATGGATGCGGCCGCGTCGGACGTGCTGCAGGATTTTTGATACTGTGATGTTTCTGGGACTGACCGTGACATCAATCCCGATTGAGCCGACCAGATCTTCATAGCTTGAATTGTTGACCAGGGTGATGACCCGCTGGCAGCCGAATTTTTTAGCCAACAGGCTTGAGAGAATATTGGTTTCATCGTCGTTGGTGACGGCAACCACGGTTTCTGCGCCGGCGACGTTGGCTTCCTCAAGGATATCCTGGTTGATGACGCTGCCGTTGATGACGATGGTTTTGCTGAGCTGACCGGCAATTGTCTCGGCACGTTCCTTGTTCGCCTCGATGATCTTGGCGCGTACCCAGTCATGATTTTCTTCGAGTTCTTTCGCCAGAAACATGCCGATGTTGCCACCGCCGAAGATCAGCAGCGAACGGGCCTCGCGTTCTTCATGGCCAAAGGCGGCCATGGCGCGATCAACCTGCGCACTGTCGACGACAAAATAGACTTCATCACCGGCGTGCATCTGGTCTTCGCCCCGGGGCACGATGGGCTTGCCGTCGCGGATCAGGCCGACGATGACGATATGGAGATCGGGGAACAGCTGTGACAGCTGTTTCAACGGCGTATTGACCAGCGGACAGTCCGGCTTGCAGCGGACGCCAAGCAGTTTCACCCTGTTGTCGACCAGCGGAATCATCTCGAACGTGCCCGGCACCTCGAGCCTGCGGGTAACGGCGCGGGCGACTTCGATTTCCGGCGAGATGATGACGTCGATGGGCATGTGGTCGCGTGAGAACATGTTCGCCCACATCGGCTGCAGATAACTTTGATGGCGGATACGGGCGATTTTGGTCGGCACGCCGAACAGCGAATGGGCAACCTGGCAGGCAACCATGTTGGTTTCATCGGCGAGAGTCACGGCAATCAGCAGATCAGTGTCGGTAATCCCGGCGCGTTCAAGCACATCGGGGTGCGAGCCGTGACCGACGATACCGTTGACGTCGTAGGCATCGGAAATCTGCCGGACCAGGGTTTCCGACTGATCGACGATGGTGACGTCATGATTTTCAAGCGCCAGATGCCGGGCAATATTGGACCCGACCTTGCCGGCACCGCATACGATAATTTTCATAGTCTGTCAGCCGCCTGCCTTATGTTGCGACAAGTGATGTCATCTTATACCGGAGTTTACTGCTTATCCTGACCCCGGACACCGAGAGATTTCAGTTTCCTGTGCAGAGCCGACCGCTCCATGCCGACGAATTGTGCTGTCTGCGAGATGTTACCCCCAAAACGTTCCACTTGGGCAAGCAGATACTGGCGTTCAAACATTTCCCGCGCATCGCGAAGTGGCAGCGACATGATCTCGGCATTACGCTCGACGTCGACAGATGGCGCATTGCCCATGATTTCAGGCGGCAGCATCAACCCGCTGATCGGCTGTGATGCGTCGCCGGGGGCCATAATCAGCAGGCGTTCGACGACATTGCGCAACTCGCGCACGTTACCGGGCCAGCCATAAGTTTGCAGGGCGACCAGCGCATCGTCGGTAAACTGCCTTTGTGGCTGCCCTGACGTGGCGGCGGCGTTGGCCATGAAATGGCGTGCCAGCAAGGGAATGTCATCGCGACGGTCAAGCAGCGCCGGCACATGAATGGGCACGACGTTCAGGCGGTAATACAGATCCTCGCGCAGGTTTCCCTCATTGATCTCGTTTGTCAGATCCTTGGTCGTCGACGCGATAACACGAACATCGACCTGAACCTGGGCGCTGCCGCCGACCCGTTCAAAAATCTGTTCCTGCAGGACGCGGATGATCTTGCCTTGCGTCTCAAGCGGCATGTCGCCGATTTCATCAAGCAGAAGCGTGCCGCGATGGGCGCGCTCGAACATGCCGATCTTGCGGCTGCCGGGTGCGCTGCTTTCGGTGCCGAACAATTCTGTTTCCATGCGGTCGGGATGCATGGCGGCGCAGTTGACGACGGCAAACGGTCCATCGGAACGCCGTGACTGTGCATGGATCAGGCGGGCGACCACTTCCTTGCCGGCACCCGGTGGACCGGAAATGATAATCCGTGAATTTGTCGGCGAGGCACGATCAATGGCCTGGCGGACATCCTTCATGGCACCGGAATGTCCCAGCAAATCAAGTGTGGTACCGGCCCGCAAGCGTAACTCTGCGTTTTCGCGGCGTAGCCGGGCCGCCTCGGTGGCGCGTTCGATCAGTAAAAGCAAACGGTCCGCCGTGAATGGTTTCTCGATAAAATCATAGGCACCATACTTGATGGCCTGCACGGCCGTCTCGACGGTGCCGTGGCCGCTCATCATCAGGACCGGCACATCCGGATGGTTGTTTTTGATTTCCCTGAGGATGCCAATGCCGTCCAGCTCACTGCCCTGCAGCCAGATGTCGAGCAGGACCAGACCGGGCTCGCGTTGCCTGACGGCTTCAAGTGCCGTCGTTGAATTGCGGGCTTCGCGCGTATCATAACCCTCGTCACGTAAAATTTCTGAGGTCAGCGAACGAATATCGCGCTCGTCATCAACGATAAGAATATCTTTGCTCATGTTAAATTGGTGCTTGCCGGTTCAGTTAATTTTTTCAGCTTGCAGACGTTGTCTTTGCAGTTTCAGCAGTCACTTCGCTGTTGGCAACAATTTCGGTATCCGCTTTCGGAAACCTCAAAATGACGTTGGCACCATGCGGTGAACGATCCGTCAGTTCCAACGTGCCACCATGCTCTTCCATGATTTTTTTCACGATGGCAAGGCCAAGTCCAGTCCCCTTCTCGCGTGTCGTGACATAGGGCTCGGTCAGGCGGTCGTGCTGACCCGCCGGTAATCCAGGACCATCATCGGATATGGTAACCGAAGCAAAATCATTGCCGGTCTCGTCTATCAGGGAAAGCGAGATCAGACCCTCGACATCATCGGCCTCTTCGTCGCGTGCGCCTTCGATGGATTCGGCGGCATTTTTAAGGACGTTGGTCAGCACGCGGGAAATCTGGCGGGCATCGCAGGGGACGAAGACATCACTGTCAGGCAGTTGCATTTCATAGTTGATGTTCAGCGCCCGATTACGTTCCTGAAACACGATTTGCCGGCAAAGCTCGGAAAGGTTTTCCAGCTTGATTTCCGGCTGCGGCATCCTGGCAAAGGACGAAAACTCGTCAACCATGCGGCCGATATCGGCAACCTGACGGATGATCGTATCCGTGCACCGCTGAAAGGTTTCCTTGTCGGATGTGATTTCCTTGAGATATTTGCGGTTCAGCCGTTCAGCCGACAACTGGATAGGTGTCAGCGGATTTTTGATTTCGTGTGCGATCCGTCGCGCCACATCGGCCCATGCAGCCTTGCGCTGGGCGGACAGAAGTTCGGTTACGTCATCAAATGTAACCACATAGCCGATCACCATGCCGTCCAGGCGTTCGACCGCAACGCGGACCAGGAATGTCTTGTGATCACTGGCTCTGCGGATGGTAATTTCGGATTGCTGCAGCCGTTCCGGTCTGGCGGAAGACAGCATCAACGGGTCTTTCAACTCCGGGACGACATCCCCGAGCGGCTCTCCGATCCGAGCATCCAGATTCATTTCCAGAAGCTCGGACGCGGCACGGTTCGGCAGATTGATCCGCCCTTCGCTGTCCAGACCGATAACGCCGGATGAAACCCCGGACAAGACTGTTTCCGTGAAGTGCCGGCGCTCATCAAGTTCGATGTTGGCGGCGATCAATCCCTGCTGCTGTGAATCAATGCGCCCGGTCATGTTATTGAATGCATGGCCGAGAACGGCAATTTCGTCCTTTGCATCCGAGGCGTCGACACGCGCCGAAAGATCTCCCTTTGTAACCTTTTCTGCGGCGTCAATCAGGTTGCTGACCGGCTCGGCGAGCTGTGCCGAGACGGTCATGCCGATCCAGATCGCAGCCAGCAAAAGAATGATCACGGCAATCATGTAAATCAGGACAAAACTGATCTGGACCCCGCTGCGGGTCGCTTCCAGTTTGTTGTATTCATCGAACGCCTGCTTGATGCCGGAAATATGCTGCAACACCCTGGGGTCGACAAAGCGCTCGACCAGCAGATAGGCATCAACGAAGCGGTTGAGACGGATGATCGCACGGACCTTGTCGACTTTTTCCGATCCGAGCAGCGTGACTTCACCCTTGTCTGCCTTTTCGAATGCGCTCGTCGGAATTTCTTCGATAATAGTGGAAAGTGCAAACTCCGAACGGGCCAGCGTATTGCCGAGCCGGTCGATAACGACGGCTTCGGGCAGTTCTCTGGACGTCGCGTTGGCGGTCAGTATGCGATTGAATTCCCAGGGGTTGTTGACCAGCATCGGCGCGTTCTGGTTGAGGACGTAAGCAACACTGTACGTCTGGTTGGCGATGTTCTCGCGATGCTCCTTGAGATATGCCTCGGTAACGCCAACGGATTCCCTGAGTGCACCGGAAACCCTGTCGTTGAACCAGGCCTCAAGCCCGAAGTTCAAAAACAGATAGGAAAACACGGCAACCAGCAAAGCCGGCGTGACGGCAATCATCGCAAAGAGCATGACCAGCCTGCCCTGCAGACCGGCACCTGCGCGGCCTCGATGGCGCGCCAGCCACAATGCAATCACACGCCGGGCAACGACGATGCTCAAAAGCAACAGTAGAATGCCGTCGATTGTCAGCAGCCAGCGTAATTCTTCGACCCGTGCCTGCACGGCACCGGTATCGGTCATCAGTGCGACCGTTGCGATACCTGATGCGATTGCCATGAAGGCGAGCAGGAAAGCAAAGCGCCGCTGCAGACTGCTGTTGTTGAGCCAGCTTCGAAGAACGCGGGTCGCCTCTTGCCTCATTCTGATCCCTTTATGATCGGAATGCCGAGCTCCTTGATCTTTTTACGCAACGTATTGCGATTCAGTCCCAGGACTTCCGATGCCTTGACCTGATTGCCGCGCGTGACCTGCAGTGTCTGTAAAATCAACGGGCGTTCAATCTCTCTGAGAACCCGTCCGTAAAGACCGGCTGCCGGTAACGTCCCGTCGTGGGCGCTGAAATAATTTTTCAAATGCGCATCGACGGCATCAGCCAGGCCACCGCTGGTTGTCACTGTCTGATCCGTCTGGTCGTGGCCCTCGCTCAATTCCGTCCGGATGATGTCGGAATCTATGACTTCTTCTGAATACAGCGCGGCAAGACGCTGCACCATGTTTTCCAGTTCGCGGACGTTGCCCGGCCAGTCGTAGCGCTGCAAGAGCTCCAGCGCATCAGGTTCGATGATTTTCCAGGGCAGGCCCTCGTTGGCGGCACGTCCGAGGAAATGGCGAACCAGTTCGGCTATGTCTTCGGTGCGCTCGCGCAGGGGCGGCAGCCGGATCGGGACGACGTTGAGCCGGAAATACAGATCCTCACGGAACAGGCCGCGACGAATCAGACGTTTCAGGTCATGATGGGTTGCGGCAATCACCCGGACATTGGCGCGTATTGAGGTGCGGCCGCCGACGGTGGTGTATTCTCCTTCCTGCAGGACCCTGAGCAGACGGGTCTGTGCTTCCATCGGCATATCGCCGATTTCATCAAGAAACAGGGTGCCGCCGCTGGCCTGCTCGAAACGGCCGGAAGAGCGGCTGACGGCCCCGGTAAAAGATCCCTTTTCATGGCCGAACAACTCGCTCTCGATCAGATCGCGGGGAATAGCGGCGACGTTGACGGCGACAAATGACTTGCCCTTACGCTTGCCGTAATCATGCAGCGCACGCGCCACCAGTTCCTTGCCGGTACCGGACTCGCCGGTGATCATGACGGTAAGATCGGTCGGCATCAGTCTGGCCAGGGTGCGGTATATTTCCTGCATCGCCTGTGAGCGACCGATCAGCGGCAGGTTTTCTTCGACCTGTCCTTCGGCGGCACGGACGTTGCTGAGATTGAGGTCCTTGCTGCGGGCATCGAGGCCGCGTTTCACAACCGAAACCAGTTCCTTGAGATCAAACGGCTTTGGCAGGTATTCGAAGGCACCCCGCTCGGTCGCCTTGACGGCGGTCATCAGGGTGTTCTGCGCACTCATCACGACGATACGCAGGTTCGGGCGGATGCGGCGGATACGCGGGATCAGGTCGAGACCGTTTTCATCGGGCATGATGACATCGGTAATAACCAGATCGCCGTCGCCGTTTTCAACCCACTGCCACAGCGTCGAGGCATTGCCGGTCGAACGGACCTCGTATCCGGCGCGCGAGAGCGCCTGTGTGACGACGGTGCGGATACTGTCGTCGTCGTCGGCGACCAGGATAGTTGCATTTTCAGTCATCATCTTTTTCCGTTTTCGTCATGGGCAGCATGACCCGGAATACGGTACGCCCCGGTATGCTGTCGAATTCGATGACACCGCCGTGATCGCCGATGATCTTGGCAACCAGCGCCAGACCAAGGCCGCTGCCTTTCGGCTTCGACGTCACAAAGGCATCAAATATATAGCGTTTCATGTCATCGGGTATGCCGGGACCGTTATCGCGCACCCATACGGTCAACGGCAGGTGAATAAGGTTTTCCAGTCCCGGAAGCGCAAACCGCACACCCTGGCTGTAGGAGGTGCCCAGCGTGATTTCGCCGCCGACACTGCCTACCGCCTCGGCAGCGTTCTTGACCAGATTCAGGAACACCTGCACCAGTTGGTCGTGGTTGCCCCAGACGGCCGGCAGCGACGGGTCGAACTGATTGTGAAAGCGGACATGCTGGCCGAAACCGGTTTCAGCCAGCCGCTGGACCCGGTCGAGCACCTTGTGGATGTTGACGGCCTCACGCTGCAGCGGGACCCGGTCGGAAAACACCTCCATCCGGTCGACAAGCCGCACGATGCGGTCCGCCTCATCGCAGATCAGCGTCGTCAGCTTGGCGTCTTCCTCGTTGGCGGACTGCTCCAGCAACTGTGCCGCGCCGCGAATGCCCGAGAGCGGGTTTTTCACTTCATGCGCCAGCATGGCGGCCATCGCCGTGACCGAACGCGCGGCACCCATGTGATTGAGCTGATGGTTGATCTTTTCGGCGATCGAACGGAGCTGGATGACAATGGCGACGGCACCGGGGTCTTCCGGGATGCACGATACCTGCACATCAACTGCGTGTGTGCCTATTCTGGGGCTTTCCAGTGTCACGTCATATTCGGCAACAACACTGCGAAAGCGACGGGCCTGATTGACCAGCGCCAGAATCGGGCTATCTGCCGGCATCAGGGTATCGAGCGTGTGGTTGCCCAGATACGACGCGCTGCCCCGGAACAACTGCTCGGCCGCCTGATTGACCCGGCAGATGCGGTTCTCGCCATCAACCACCAGCACCGTACTGGCCAGTGAATTGAGCACAGCATCAGCATCAATATTGATCGAAGATGACTGGCTTTCCCGGGCCTTGGTACTTTTGGCCATTTAGGCGGCGAGCTGGTCGAGGCTGGCGTGATAGAAATCCGTCACGGTCTGGCGGACCAGGATCGGGTCGGTCATCTGATTGACCTGCTGCCGAAATTCAGCAGAACCCCGCAACCCTTTGGAATACCAACCGATATGCTTGCGGGCGATGCGCACGCCGGCATCCGTGCCATAGTGCGACAGAATGTCGTCATAATGGTTGAGAACGGCGTCCATCTGCTCTTGCAGGGAGGGATCGGGCAACTGTCCGCCGGTTTCCAGATAATGCTGGATCTGCGCCGGGAACCAGGGGCGGCCATAGGTGCCGCGACCGACCAGAACGCCGTCGGCACCGGATTGTTTAAGGGCCTCGGTGGCATCTTCGAGTGTGTTGATATCGCCGTTGCAGAAAACCGGAATTTTGACCGCTTCCTTGACTTCGCGGATGAAGCGCCAATCCGCGTGCCCCTTGTAGAACTGGCAGCGGGTGCGGCCATGCACGGCCAGCGCCTGAATACCGCATGCCTCGGCGATCCGGGCAAGTTCGGGGGCATTGCGGCTGGCATCGTCCCAGCCGGTCCGCATTTTCAGGGTTACCGGCAGTTTGACAGCTTTTACGGTTGCGTCTAGAAGCTTCCCGGCATGGCTGAGATCGCGCATCAGTGCCGAGCCGGCGTCGCCGTTGGTGACCTTTTTGACCGGGCAGCCCATGTTGATATCGATCAACGCCGCGCCCCGGCCTTCGTTGAGCCTGGCCGCTTCGGCCATGACGTCCGGTTCACAACCGGCAAGCTGTACCGACATCGGATGCTCTTCGGCGCAATTGGAAGCCATCTTCATGGTCTTTTTGGCGGCATGGATCATTGCTTTCGAGGCGATCATTTCCGACACCACGAGCCCGACACCCCAGCGCTTGACCAGTCTGCGAAACGGCATGTCGGTAACGCCCGACATCGGTGCCAGGACAACCTGTCCGCCAAGCTGAACATTGCCGATTTTAATGGGTTTTAATGTCGTCACGGTGCACCCTCCAGGAATTGCACACAAATTAGGCAAAATCCCTGAAGATGCAACATTTTTTGCGTATCCGGATCAGCTGATCAGGACATCCGTGACAAATTTGACGCCTGGATAGCCGAGGGTCAGTAAAAGATAGGCCAGCAGCACTATTCTCGATGCACGACGCCCGCGCAATCCCTGCCGGGCATGGGCGATCAGCAGAATGCCGATGATCACGAACGCGGCTACTGTGAAGATGGTTTTATGATCGGCCCTGAGCACGGCTTCGCCGCCAATGATGTTCAGGAAAATGCCGGTCATCAGGCCAAGGCCGAGCACGGTTTCACCAATGCCCAGAAAGCGGATGACCAGCCGGTCGCAATCCGTGACCGACGGCAGGACGCCATCCAGGATCGGCTTCTGCTTCCGTTTCAGCGCCCTTTCCTGCAAAAATGCAGCGAGGGCGGCCACGGCTGCCAGGGTCGCGAGACCATAGGTGGTCAGGGCAAATCCGATATGCAGCACCAGAAGTCCGGGATTATCACCAAGATAAACAGGCTCTTCATAGGCGTGTTGCCAGGCAAAGCCGATCAGCGACAGCGCCAGCATGTAAGTGCTGAGCAGCGGGGCCAGACGCCAGACACTGCGCTCAATTGCCGAGAAAACCAGAAACAGTGCCATGGTGGCGCTGATCGTGACCCAGATCGAGGTGCTGAAATCTGCCTGCCAGGCGTCAGTCGATCTGGCGATGACAGCGGATGCAGGGCCGACACAGGCCAGGGCCATGACCGCCCAAAAGGCCAGATTGCGTGAAAAATGCTGCCGCCAGGTCAGGGCAATGGCAGGCACCAGCGCGGCGATGGCGGTCAGTCCGAATATTAAACCGGTTTGCATGCAGCACCTTCGCCCCCGGCCCTGGATTTGGCAAGAGGATAGCTGATCCGGCACAGCACACTTGGCAACCCACCCGGCGGCAGGTAAAGCTCTGATCCAATAAACAGAATAAACAGGGGAACACACTGGATGTCGCGTACTGCGGTCATCATCGTTGCGGCCGGCCGCGGCCAGAGATTCGGCTCGGCCACGCCCAAGCAGTATCTTGAGGTGTGCGGGAAGACCCTGATCCGTCATGCCATGGCGACTTTTGCCGCGCATCCGGATATCGATGCGATTTTGCCGGTCATTCACCCGGACGATGCAGACACCCTCAACAAGGCGCTGGACGGGCTCGACTACCTGGCACCGGTCGCCGGTGGTGCCGCGCGCCAGCAATCGGTCCTGAACGGGCTCGAGGCTCTGACCGCGTTCGCTCCCGACAAGGTTCTGGTGCATGATGCCGCCCGACCGATGCTCAGCGCCGAACTGATCGACCGGGTACTGCTGGCGCTGGATATAGCGGACGGCGTGATCCCTGCCCTGCAGGTCGTGGATACATTGAAGCGTGCGGATGCGGCGGGCGTGATCACGGATACGGTTTCAAGGGACGGCCTGTGGCGGGCCCAGACACCGCAGGGTTTCGGCTACAAAGCCCTGCTGGCTGCGCACCGTAGCGTTGCCGGACAGGCGCTGACCGACGATGCGGCGGTCATGGAAGCGGCCGGCCATCAGGTTACGCTGGTCGCCGGTGACGAGAACAATATCAAGGTGACGACACCGGACGACCTGATCCGGATGGAGGCGATCATGACAGAGAATGGCAACCGGCAAGGAGCCCCGATCCGGCCGTCGTTCAGGATCGGCAGCGGTTATGATGTACACAAACTCGGCCCTGGCGATCATGTGACGCTGTGCGGTGTCGTTGTCCCGCATCATCAATCGTTGATCGGCCATTCCGACGCTGATGTCGCCCTGCATGCGCTGACGGATGCCATCTTCGGTGCCATGGCCGACGGCGATATCGGCAGCCATTTTCCGCCCAGCGATGAACGCTGGCGGGGTGCCGCTTCGGACCGTTTTCTGGCCTATGCGGTAGAACGGATGAGGGCCCGGGGATGGGCGATTGAAAATATCGATGTGACGATCATCTGCGAGCGGCCTAAGATCGGGCCACACAGGGAAAACATGCGCGACCGACTTGCTGACATTCTGCAGATAGACCGTTCGCGCGTTTCAGTAAAGGCGACGACAACGGAAAAACTGGGCTTTACCGGGCGCGAAGAAGGCATCGCTGCAGAAGCAAGCGTGTTGCTGGTTTCGACAGAGTGAATGTATGCGCCGTTGACCCTACCGTCTGATCGTTTACATTTTGAGCCCGAGGGGTTGTATTTTGTCCGGTATGCCGAGACGCACCAGGGAATTCGCGTCGTATGATAAATAACAATACATATGACCAGATCGACGTATTGCTGATCGATACTGATCTCAATGCGCGTCAGGGTGTGCGCACGATTCTTTCCAATAATGGATTTTCCGGTGTGACGCTCGGTACCGATCTGGCCAAGGTACGCGATGCGATCACCCGGCGCATGCCTGATCTGCTGTTATGCGGCACAGAATTCCCCGACGGCAAAATCACCGACCTGATCCGTGATATTCGACTGAACAAGATCGGCAACAATCCTTTTATGCCGGTGATCATTCTGCTCGGTGAGCCGACCCCTTCCCTGGTTGCGGAAATCATGACTTCCGGTGCTGATGATGTGGTCATGAAGCCTGTTTCGACCAAGGCTTTGCTTGACCGCATCCAGTTGCAGATCCATCGCCGCAAACCCTATATCGTCACCGACGAATACGTCGGGCCGGCGCGCAAAGGTGATGACACGTCGCGTGCCATCAATCCGCCCAATCCGCTGTTCACAAAGGCAACCGGCGGACAGGTGAAGTTTCACGAAGTCGAACGCAGTATCGATAATGCGCTGGTTGAAGTGAAGAACCGGCGGCTTGAAAATATGGGGCCGGAGATCGCCGCGCTGGTCGGTCGTGTTGCGCCGATGCTCGACAAGCCGAAAGTGAGCGATGCGGCGCTGGGCGGTCTGCATATGCTGATCGAAATGAACGGTGAATTGATCGGTCAGTTGCAGGGCAGCAAGTACGACCATGTTTCGGAATTGTGCCGGGCCATGATCACGGTCGCCAGGCGCTTGACCGAACTCAACGGCCAGGCACCCGATCCGACTCAGGTCAAACTGCTGAAGCCTCTGTCTCAGGCTATTCAGGCGGGTTTTGCCGGCGGCATCAATTCCGCCGATGCGGCACGTCAGATTGTATCCAGGATCGGCGTCAAGCTCGATTGACCATGAAGTATTCTACGATTCTGTTGCGGCGGATATCCATGCGATAAAATCCTGATTGCCACCGACAATCGGCAGGGCGACCACGCACGGGCAATCGTAGGAATGTTCCAGCTTCACCAGATCACTGGCGGCATCGATCAGGGCACGGTCCGTCTTGGCGATCAGCAGGGCTTCGGTCTCTTCCTGAACGGCTTCCTCCCAGTGAAAAATTGATGTCAGCCCGTCAATGACATTGGCACAGGCCACAAGCTTTTCTTCGACCAGGGTGCGACCGATACGAAGCCCCTCCTCCCTGTTCGATACGGTAATATAAAGGACGACAGGATCGGCCATTGTAATCTCCATCTTTGACGTCTGGAAAAACTAACGTACCATATCTGTCTAACCAAGCGAATGACGGCTGCAAACAATGCGCCGCACCTGGTTGGGAGAGGTGGACAGATGAACAACGCAGAAACCGGTCGTCA
>JBBDOA010000121.1:0-17386 GCA_040877275.1 Rhodospirillales bacterium
GCAATCCCAGAATGTCACACAGGCAGCCGCCGTCTACGCGGCCGGTCTGATCGGTAAAACCGGCACCGAAAACCAGAAAGCGCAGACCGGCGACGCAGCACAGCAGGTTCAGAAAGCCGTCAACGTCACCGAGAGCGTGCCGGCACAGCTTGCCGCCGCAGCGGCGACAAAAGGCAAGCAGGCGACACATAATACCCAGGGCCGCGATGCCGCTGCCCTGAGCACCGCTGCCAGGGGCGGCGAACAGAAGGCTGAGAATCCCGCTTTGAAAGGCGACAACCGTGGCGTACAGGCGCAAGCCCAGCAGATGTCCCGGATCATCGGTGCCGAAAACCGCGTCAACATCAACGTCAACGTCGCCAACGAGCAAAATCAGCTGACGTCGAAGCCGGCATTGCTTGCCACATCCAATCTGGTTCTGGCACAGGATGCCACCAAAGGCTCGCAGACCGGCACAAACGCACAGTCCGGCCAGCAGCAGGGCCAGAACACGCAACAGCTCCAGCAAGCCCTGCTCGCCACGCAGCAGCAGACCCAGGTTCCCCAGCAAGGCACCCCGCAAATCGGACCGCAGGGCGGTGCCGGGGTCGCAACGCTTGGCGGCAACGGAGCTTCCAGCGCTGTTCAGGCCGGCAACGGCGGCATGCAGACAACCGGCGGCGGCGAAGCGCTGAACAACACCTCGCAAGGTGCCAATGCTGCCCAGCAAACGCATCAAACCCAGCAAACCCGCGAAAGCGCACCGCATCAGCAGGCGCAGCATCTGCAGCGAGACAGCCAGCCGGGCGGCTCGGTCACGGAACAGATTTCCGTCAAGATCACCAAGGCCCTGCAGGCCGGTACCGACAAGATTTCCATCCAGTTGAAACCGGCCGAACTGGGCCGCGTCGATGTGAAACTGGAAATGACCCACGATGGCCGCGTGATGACCGTGGTCACTGCGGAAAAGCAGGATACGCTTGATCTGCTGCGCCGGGATTCTTCGGAACTGCAAAAAGCCCTGGCCGATGCCGGGCTGCAAAGCGGTGACATGCAATTCAATCTGAAGGGTCAGGACAAGCAGACCGCCGAAGGCGACAACGCCGATATGCAGGGCGCTGCCGATAAAGCGGCCGATGCGGACATTGATACCGCCGACGATGGCGTCGTCATGACCGCCTGGGAAAGCGGCATCTTCGCCAACGGACGATTGGACATGCGCGCCTGAGCGCATCACCGGATACAGGTTTAAGGAGCGAGACTCATGTTAATCGGCAGTTCGACAGCCACAACGACAACGGAAGGAACAGCCTCAGGCGATGCCAAGGCAAAGCTTGACGACGATCTCAATCGTTTCCTCAACCTTCTGGTCACGCAGCTCAAAAACCAGGATCCGCTTGATCCGATGGACAGCACGGAATTCACCTCGCAGCTGGTGCAGTTCGCCAGCGTCGAACAACAGATCTATCAGAACTCAAACCTCGAGAAACTGGTCAGCTATCAGGAAACCAGCCAGATCTCCTCGATGGTCGATTTCATCGACAAGCAGGTCGAGGTATCGGGCACCAAATTCCCGCTGGAAGACGGCAAGGCAAAGTTTACCTACACCATGCCGTCCGGCGCAAAGTCCGCCAACATCCTCATCCGCGATGCCGGCGGCCTGACGGTCTACGAACAGTCAGCAGAACTTGGCGTTGGTCAGCACACCTTCGATTGGGACGGTCGCAACCGCAACGGCGGCACCGCACTTGACGGTGCGTATTCGGTTCTCGTCACCGGTCTGAACCACCAGGGCGAAATTCTCAAGATCAGTAATACTGTATTCGGCCGGATCACCGGCATCGGCATCGAAGACGGCGAGACCACGCTCTTCATGGGTGATGTGGAAGTGCCGCAAACCAATGTGCTTTCCGTCAAGGAAGCACCCAAGGCAGTTAATTAACAACGGATCATAGCAAGCCATTCATGCGGCCCTGACGGCCGATGATCGAAGGAGACGAAAAATGACACTTTTTGGCGCACTGACCTCAGGGGTTTCCGGCCTTACCGCGCAATCGAGTGCGATCGGCGCGATTTCGGATAACATCACCAACGTCAACACCATCGGCTACAAGGGCACCCAGGTCGACTTCCAGACCCTGGTCACGGTGCAGACGTCCGGCACCTTCTACTCCGCCGGTGGTGTGCAGTCGAAACCCCGTCAGGACACCGGGGTCCAGGGCCTTCTGCAGTCATCGACATCGCAAACCGACATTGCGATTTCCGGTAATGGCTTCTTTGTCGTCAACGAATCCAATTCGCCGACACTGTCGAACGAGTTTCTGTTCACGCGGGCCGGTTCGTTCTATCAGGATGACGAAGGTTTTCTTCGCAATACGTCCGGCTACTACCTGCAGGCATGGCCAACCACGGCTGCCGGTGTCGTGACCACCAACAACACGGATCTGACCATCCCCAACCAGAACGTCATCTCGACCGACTTTCTGGCAACGGTGAACCTGAACCGGGTCGGTGGTACGGCAACGGCGACATCAAATATAGGCATTGGCGCCAACCTGCCGTCGACCGACACCCAGGGCACGACGCACAAGACCGACGTGCAGTTCTTCGATACGCTGGGTAACGCCAACACCACCAGCCTGACCTACACCAAGGGCAACAGCGACAACCAGTGGGATGTCGCCATCACGCCGCCTTCCGGTGTCAACGTCGTCACGCTGTATTCCGACACCGCCGGCGAGACCGTTTACGAAAGCCGCGGCCAACTGGAATTCACCGGTATCCCGGCCGACAACGCAACCCTGACCATCACCCAGAACGGCACGACGATCACCTATCAGTTCGATACCTCAGGTGTCGCCGCCGATACGGCGACGGTCAAGCAGGTTGACATCTCTACGGCATCGACCGTCGCACAGGCCGTCGCTGCACTGGTCTCGAAGGTCAAGGAAGCGGATACCAATTTCGCCAACATCGGCTCGGTACCGAACCAGTTCGTAAACAACCGCATCCAGGTCAATCCCGGCCAGTCGACCGGCATCTATTTCACCGAGGATGGCTCCGGCGAGATCACCATCAACCCGACCGGTCTTCTGACATCAAGCGGCGCCCGCGCGACGCTGCAGGAAGCCAGCTTCTCCGTGCAGGAAACGTCATCTGCGAACCGGGATTTCCATCAGTTCACGTTCCCGGGCCTGCCGGCAGACGGCAACACCATGACCATTAACGGCATTGTCTATACCTTCCAGAGTGGTGAAGCCGCGGGCAACGATGACACCGTTATCAGCACCGCAACCACCGTTTCCGCAATGGTCCAGGATCTGGAATCAGCGATTGAAGCCAACGATCCGAGCTTCGCCACCGGCGCGGCAACCGTTCGGTCCAAGGTCAACAACAGCACGGCGGAACCGCCAAGCACCCTGACCGACACCCTGGTCCTCGAGACGATTTCTTCGGGTTCCTACGACGTCACCTTCAGCGCCGGCTTTACCAACATTGCGACCGAGCCGGACGGCGATGCCCTGTACGTCGCGGGCACCGCACATGCCGTCAACAAGAACCAGGCGATCACCTTCGATTCCGATGGTTTGCCGGCCTCCTTTGGTATTGCCGAGATGGAAATCATCGGTTTTGCCAACGGTGCGGCGAACATGGATGACGATGCCTCCAACTCGGCACGCATCACGCTTGATCTGGGCCGTGTCGGCGAAGCCAACGGCTTCACCCAGTTCGGTGCCGAGTTTACGCCGGGCTTCATCACCCAGAACGGATCACAATTCGGCACCCTGGCCGGTATCACCGTCGACGAAAGCGGCCTGATGACGGCTCTGTTCGATAACGGCGAGACCCGCCCGATCTTCAAAATTCCAATCGCCACGTTCGTTAACGTCAACGGCCTCAATGCCCGGACCGGTAACGTCTGGAACCAGACCCAGGCATCGGGCGACAACACGCTGCGCGAAGCCAACAACGGTTCCGCCGGATCGATTTCCCAGGCCGCCCTGGAATCCTCAACCGTCGATATCGGTAAGGAATTCACCAAGATGATCGTTGTGCAGCGCGCCTACTCGGCGGCGACACGGATCATCACCACGGCCGATGAAATGCTCGACGAGCTGGTGCGTATCAAACGATAAGCGCTAACCCCTAACGCCTGATCCCGGGACCACGGGAACCCGTTCTACAACCCACCGTCCCAACCCAAGGCCCCGGTATCGGACTGAAAATCCGCTACCGGGGCCGTCCCATTTCAACGCTGCAATTGATCGCATCGGCAATCAGCGCCATGCTCGAAACATGTCCGAAGCAGAAACCCTTCTCGATGCGGCCAACGCCGATTATGCCGCCGCACGCTATCCGCAGGCGGCAGACGGCTATCGCCGGATCATTCGCCTGCATCCGGATGTCGCTGCGTTGCACATCAATCTGGGTGCGGCCCTCAGAGCTGCCGGGGATAATGTCGGGGCCGAACGCGCGTACCGGGACGCCCTGGCGCTGGAGCCTGATAACGCGCTGGCGTGGTTCAACCTCGGCAATCTGCTCGGCACCCTGAAACGCACCGAAGACGCGCTGGCCGCATTCCGCAAGGCCGATGACCTGCAACCCGGCACCCCGGAAATCCTCAACAATCTCGGTGTGCAACTTTATGGTTCGGGCGCAATCGAAGATGCGCTGTCCCATTATGACAAGGCCCTCGCCACCAGACCCGACTTCGCCGATGCGCTGACCAACCGGGGCAATGCCCTGCAACGGCTGGGCCGCATGCGCGAGGCCGAAGCGGCCATCGAACAGGCCCTTGAGCAGGTCCCCGGCAATGCCGTTTACCGGCTTAACAAATCGGCGTTCCTGGCCGCTGCCGGCCGCCATGCCGACGCCCTGGCATGGGCTGATCGCGCCCTTGCCGCCGATCCGTCCTATACCGAAGCCGCCCTGAAACGCGCCAGCCTGCTGATCCAGCAGGGAGATCTCAAAGCCGGGTTTGCCGCCTATGAAGCCCGTTGGGAAAAGCCGGGTTGGCACCGGCTGACGCAGCAACTGACGATGCCGATGTGGCAGGGCGAGGATCTGGCCGGCAAACGACTTCTGGTCTGGAACGAGCAGGGCTTCGGCGATGCCCTTCTGTATGCCCGGTATCTGCCGCTGCTCGCGGCCACGGGCGCGGTCCTGACATTGATGTGCGAAACTGCGCTGATCGGGCTGTTCCGGCAAAGTTTCAGGGGAATCCTCCGCGTCGTCGATCTGAACGATGCGCTGCCGGAAGCCGATTATCATGTCCCGGTGATGAGCCTGCCTTACTGCATGGCGAGCAGGCTTGAGACAATTCCTGCAACTGTTCCCTATCTGGCGGCAGACAGGGACGCGCTTCAGAACTGGCGGGATGAAACCGAAAAGCGCGCCCGGGGCCGCCTGAAAGTCGGTCTGGTGTGGGCCGGCAACCCGGGACAATCGCACGATTACACCCGCTCAATGGCAGCGGAAACGGCAGCGTCCCTGCTCGACCATGACGACATCTGTTTCTTCAATCTGCTGGTCGGCCCGCGCGGCGATCAGTTAACCGACAAGAGACTGATCGACGTCCGCACAAGGCTCAATGATTTTGCCGCAACGGCGGCTTTGATGCAGAACCTCGATCTGGTGATCAGTGTCGACAGCGCACCGGCGCATCTGGCCGGAGCGCTGGGCGTGCCGGTCTGGATCATGCTCGCCTTCGATCCGGACAGCCGTTTTTTTCTGAACACCCGGACCAGCCCCTGGTATCCTTCGGCAACCCTTTACCGGCAGTCCGAACCCGGCAACTGGCAAGGCGTTGTCGACAATCTGAAGATCGGGCTCGATAGCCTGGTGCAAAGAAAAGCAAAGGGTTAACGCGAATTTACCTTAGGGTTTAGGCTTTTTTTAAGGCCCTTCTGTTCTTCTATAGATCCCAAGATTCCCAGGGACCTGAAACAGTGAAGCCAACATCGGAAAGCAGAACGCAATGACCGAATTAAAACAGTATCGCGAGGAGAACCGGACATTCCGCACCGAGGCGCTGAGCCCGGGCAGATTGTCCCGCAACGATGTCGCGCCCAGGGGCCTGCCCATGTCGATGGCCGACCTGCCGCCTGCGGACACCACCCGCTGGGTGCCGAGGCGCAAGGCGGATGTCGTCGCCGGTGTGCGTTGCGGTCTGATTTCCCTCGAGGAAGCGTGCAGGATGTACCAGTTGTCGATTGATGAATTCCGCTCGTGGGAGCGGCTTCTCGAACGACACGGCGTTCGCGGCCTGCGCACCACCCGCATCAAGGCCTATCGCGGCGGTTAACCACTATGGGTTAACTGTGCCGGGAACGCCTTTGACGTATCGGCTTTCCAGATAGGCCGGCCTTCAAGATAGGCAAATTTTGCCGGTCATTAACTTCTTATTCACTAAACATCCCCTAGCATCCAATCAGGGTTAACGGTGAGTGCTGCGTTGCGCGGTCATTCACCAGGGACGGAATTGGGGGGGCGCACGGTGGATACCTTTGTGCAGGCGTTAAGAAATCTGGGGCCAATGCGGCTGGCCATCATGGGCGGCGTCGTACTGGGCCTGATCGGCTTTCTGGTGTTTTTTGCCACCAAGCTGTCGACACCAAGCATGACAACCCTTTACGGGGAACTGGCGCAAAGCGATGCGGCCGGCATCGTCCAGGAACTCGAAACCCGCAGTATTCCCTTTGAAATCAAGCAGAATGGCACGCAGATACTGGTCCCCGCGGACAAGGTGATGCAGTTGCGTCTGGAATTGGCACAGCAGGGCCTGCCGTCGGGCGGCTCAATCGGCTATGAGCTGTTTGACAACGCCGACACGCTGGGTTCGACCAACTTCATGCAGAACGTCAATCTGGTGCGCGCGCTGGAAGGCGAACTGGCCCGGACCATCTCGTCCATCAACACCGTCAAGAACGCCCGGGTGCACCTGGTGATGCCGAGACGCGAACTGTTCAGCCGTGAAAAGCAGCAACCGAGCGCGTCCATCGTCCTGCAGATGCGCGGTCCGGTCCGCCTGACTGCCGAACAGGTCGCCGCCGTCCAGCATCTGGTCGCATCCGGCGTCCCGCAGTTGACGCCAAGCCGGATTTCGATCATCGACAACAAGGGCTCGCTGCTGTCTTCCGGTTTCGAATCAACCGACACGGTCGCCGGGCTTGCCGTCAAAGCCGACCAGCGCCGCCAGCAGATCGAAGCAAAAATGTCGCACATGATCGAGGATCTGCTCGAGAAAACCATTGGTTTCGGCCGGGTCCGTGCCGAAGTTAACGTCGACATGAACTTCGACCGGGTCTCGACGCAGACCGAAGAATACAATCCCGACGGTCAGGTCGTGCGCTCGACGAACGCTGTTACCGAAACCTCGTCAGCCACGGATTCCGAGGGGCAGGTCCCGATCGGCGTCGGCAACAACCTGCCCGACGCCAATCTCGACGCCGGCGACAACGCCAGTCGCAGGGAAAACCAGGAACGGACCGAGGAAACCACCAACTTTGAAATCTCCAAGACCGTCACCAACCTGATCCGTGAAGGCGGTGAGGTTGATAAGCTCTCCGTCGCCGTGCTGGTTGATGAAGTGCAGACCGTCAACAATAACGGTGAAAAGATCTCCCAGAAACGCACCGAAGAGGAAATGCGCCTGCTTTCGACCCTCGTTCGCGGTGCCATCGGCTTCGACGAAAGCCGCGGCGACACGGTTGAAATCATCCAGATGAAGTTCGCCGGCTTCGAAGCACCGGAAGAGGAACTACAACTGTTTTTCGGCATGGGTAAAAATGATATCCTGCGAGTCGTTGAGATTCTCGTCCTCAGCATTGTCGCGATCCTCGTGATCCTGCTGGTGGTCCGGCCGCTCCTGTCGCGCGCCTTCGAGGCTCTGCCGTCGGCCCAGGAAGCCGCCGAGCGTCTGCTGGCCGATCAGGGCCGGGCGCCGGCGCTGACCGGTCCAGCCGGTGGCCGGGTCCCGGTGGAAAGCGAAGACGACGAGGAACAGTTCGAGGAACTCATCGACATCGACAGGGTCGAAGGCCGCGTCAAGGCGTCTTCGGTCAAGAAAGTGGGCGAGATCGTCCAGAAACACCCGGACGAAGCCTTGGCTATTCTGCGCTCCTGGATGTATCAGGAAAGCTGAAGCGGGAAAGGGGGAACTTAGGTCATGGCTAAAGCGGTCGATTACAGAACTCTATCAGGGCCTCAGAAAGCAGCCGCTTTCATGCTTGCCGTCGGCCGCGAGCATTCGACCAAGATCTTCGAGCGGATGGACGACGAGGAAATCCGCGAGCTTTCCCACGCCATGTCGACGCTGGGCTCGCTGAACGCCGGCGTTGTCGAAAGATTGTTTGTCGAATTTGCCGATCAGCTCTCGACCGCCGGTGGCCTGGTCGGTTCGTACGACTCCACCGAACGCCTCCTGATGAGCTCGCTGCCCGAAGACCGGGTCAAGCAGATCATGGAGGAAATGCGCGGCCCGGCCGGTCGGACCATGTGGGACAAGCTCGGCAACGTCAACGAGGCGGTGCTCGCCAACTATCTCAAGAACGAATACCCGCAGACCGTCGCCGTTGTGCTCTCGAAGATCAAGACCGACCACGCTGCCCGGGTGCTGGCGCTGTTGCCGGAAAACTTCTCGATGGAAGTGATCATGCGGATGCTGCGCATGGAAGCGGTGCAAAAGGAAATTCTTGATCATGTCGAACGCACACTCAGAACCGAATTCATGACCAACCTGGCCCGCACCGCACGCCGCGACAGCCACGAGTTGATGGCCGACATCTTCAACAATCTCGACCGTAACACGGAAAACCGCTTCATGACCGCTCTTGAAGAACGCAACCGTGAATCGGCCGAGCGTATCAAGCAGTTGATGTTCACCTTCGACGATCTGGTCCGGGTCGATTCCGGCGGCATCCAGCTTTTGCTGCGCCAGGTCGAGAAGGATCAACTGGCGGTTGCCCTCAAGGGTTCTTCGCAAGAGGTCAAGGAATTGTTCTTCGCCAACATGTCCGAACGCGCCGGCAAGATGATGAAGGAAGACATGGATGCGATGGGTGCTGTTCGCCTGAAAGACGTCGACGAGGCGCAGTCGGGCATCGTCCAGGTCGCCAAGGCACTGTCCGACGCGGGCGAGATCGTGATCGCCGGTTCCGACGAGGAAAGCGAACTGATCTATTGATCCCGCATACACCCCAATCACTGTTTTCCGGCACTGTTTTACGGGTGGTAATCTGAATGGCTACCGTCAGGAAATTCACCTTCGATCTTGATTTCGACGCACCGGAAGAGCCGGAAACGCCGGAAATAGAAGAAGTCGAGGAAGAAGAGCCGGAAATCATTGTTCCAACCTTCAGCGAAGAGGAACTGGAGCAGGCCCGGGCCGAATCCTTCGAAGCCGGCAAGGAAGAAGGCCGCAAGGAAGCCGCCGGCACGACCGAGCAGCGGTTGCTCGAAGCCATTGAAAGCGCGGTCGGGCAACTGAACAGCCTGTACAGCGCACAGCGCGAGGCAAACCACGAAATCGGCCGGGAAATGATTGCCGTATCGACCGCCATCGCCAAAAAAATGTTTCCTGATCTGAATGCCCGCAACGCGCTGGGCGAGGTCGAACGGGTCGTTCAGGAAACCCTGAAAGCCATAACCGAAGAGCCGCGCATCCAGATCATGGTCAATCCCGAACTGCGTGAACCGCTGACCGAGAGACTGGGCACCATGACCCATCGGGCCGGTTTCGAGGGCAAGGTCTTCGTCAATCCGGACCCGACGATGCCACTCGGCGACTGCCGGATCGAATGGTCAAACGGTGCCGCCGTGCGCGATGCCGACACCTTATGGGAAATGATTGAGGGGATCATCGAACATAACCTGCACGGCCCCGAAGACGGTGAAGACATGGATGCTGAAGCTGAAGCTGCTGAAGATACCGATGCTGAAGCTGCCGCAGCGCCTGAACAGACCGACGATGCTGCCCCCGAAACACCGGTTGAGACCGATGACGTGGCTGAGAATGAAGTCGAGACGGATGATCCGGTGAGCGATCCGGTTGATGAGTCACCGTCCTGGGAAACGGAGATCGGCGAATCGACGGAAGCGAATACGCAGGCAACTTCCGATATGCCGCCGGCAGACGATGCCGAAGACGATGACACTACATTTCCGGAACCTGTCGAAGACACCGATGACGGGCTCGACGAGCCGACATTCGCGCCCGCCATCGATCCCGACGACGACCGGCCTGATGCGGAAAATAGTCAATCAGATCAGGAAGTTAATGAATTTGAAAGCGGGCTGCCGATCCCCAGCGCCGACATTCTCGATAGTGCCCGGCAGGAGCCGGACGGCGAACAGGATGAGCAGCCGGCGGCGGCGGCACCGGTTAGCGGTGCCGATCCTCTGTCACCGGCAACGGCAACCGCTATACTCGACGCGCAAAGCAGCATGAACGACGAAGATGATCGTGACCCCTCTGGTCAGTAAACCGGAACAGGAGTTTACCAATGGCAGAAGAAAAAGATGGCGGGCTTGATCTGGCCGATCTGAGCGAGGCCGACGACACCCCGGCACCGGCGCCCAAAAAGGAGGACGAGGATTCCATCGGTTCGGTGATGACCGACATGGGTGATCTGCCCCGTAGCGCCAAGGACCTCGAAGCCGTCTACGATATCCCGGTGCAGGTCTCGGCTGTTCTCGGCAAAACGACGATGCCGGTCAGCGCATTGCTGAAACTGGGCCGTGGTGCCGTTGTCGAGCTGGACCGCAAGGTCGGCGAAGCCATCGATATCTATGTGAATAACCGCCTCGTCGCGCGCGGCGAAGTGGTCGTGGTCGAGGATCGCCTCGGTGTGACCATGACGGAAATCATCAAGACCGAACGCTCGAGTTAACGACAGGCAGTTTAACGACAGGCAGTTTAACGACAGGCAGACCAGAAAACGGACAAGACGATCATGTCAGACGAATACATCCGCAACGTCGGCGGCACGTCGCTCGATATCGCGACCGTGGTCGGTCTGATATGCGGTTTCGCCATGATTTCCACCGCCATCGTGCTGGGCGGCTCGCCGGAAAGCTTTATCAATCCGCCGTCGATCCTGATCGTCATCGGCGGCACTCTGGCCATTACCACCGTCTGCTTCAGCCTTGGCGAGATGGCCGCCACCGTGGGCGTCATTGGCCGCACCATGCTGCGCAACACACAGCAGCCCTATGACGCCGCCTACAAGGCGCTGCAGGTCGCCGAGCTGGCCCGCAAACAGGGCGTGCTGGCCCTGCAGAATGTGGTCGAGGATATCCGCAACGAGCCGTTTTTTCATCAAGGTATCCTGATGGTGATCGACGGCACGCCGGGCGAGGAAGTGGAACTGATCATGCGCCGCGATCTGCAATCGATGATGCTCAGACATCGCCAGAGCGCCAGCGTGCTCCGCAAGATGGCGGAATTCGCGCCGGCGATGGGCCTGATCGGCACCCTGATCGGCCTTGTCCAGATGCTTGGCAACCTGCAGGACCCGGGCACCATCGGCCCGGCCATGGCAGTCGCACTGCTGACAACGTTTTACGGTGCAGTGCTGGCAAACATGGTCTTTCTGCCGCTCGCCTCGAAGCTGGAGCGCAATTCCGGCGAAGAAGCCCTGATCCAACAGGTCTTTCTCCTGACCTCGGCCTCGATCGGCCGACAGGAAAATCCGCGACGGCTGGAGATGCTGCTGAACAGCATTCTGCCGCCGTCAGAGCGTGTCCATTATTTTGATTAACGACCATTACCTTGATTAACGACCATTACCTTGATTAACGAAGAGCCTAGGAACACCCTCGCGTCATGCAACTTATCATAGTCGGAACCCTGAACGGACAGATCGGCGCAGCCAGCCAGATTGCCATCAAACGCGGTGCCAAGGTGCAGCAGGCGGATACGGTTGAGGCCGGTCTTGATCTGTTGCGCCGGATCGGTGCCGATCTGGTGATGATCGATGTCGTCCTCGATGTCGGCGCGTTCATGACCGCAATCGGGGCCGAACGGATCAGCGTGCCGGTCGTCGCCTGCGGGGTTTCCAACGATACCCAGGCGGCTGTCCGCGCGGTCCGTGCCGGGGCCCGCGAATACGTGCCCCTGCCGCCCGATCCGGAACTGATCGCCGCCGTCCTCGAAGCCGTTACCGAAGACCAGCATGCGCTGATTTTCAAGGATCCGAAGATGGCCGCAACGGTGAAAATGGCCGACCAGATCGCGCCGTCCGAAGCCAGCGTACTGATCACCGGCCCGTCCGGCACCGGCAAGGAAGTCCTGGCCCACTATCTGCACGCGAAATCGAAACGCAAGGATCGCCGGTTCGTTGCCGTGAACTGTGCGGCGATCCCGGAAACCCTGCTGGAATCCGAGCTGTTCGGCCACGAAAAAGGGGCCTTTACCGGTGCCGTGGCCCGGCGCATCGGCAAATTCGAGGAAGCCGACGGCGGCACACTGCTGCTTGACGAAATATCGGAAATGGATGTCAGGCTGCAGTCCAAGCTGCTGCGCGTCATCCAGGAACGCGAACTGGATCGCATCGGCTCCAACAAATCAATTCAGGTCAATGTCCGCATTCTGGCAACGTCGAACCGCAATATGGAACAGGCGGTCCGCGACGGCCAGTTTCGTGAAGATCTGTATTTCCGCCTCAACGTCGTCAATCTGCGGCTGCCGTCCCTGGCCGAACGACCGGCGGATATCCTGCCGTTGGCGGAATTCTTCGCCGCCAAGTATGCCGAAGCCAACGACGTGGCGAACAAACCGATCTCCGCTGATGCTGCGGCCAAGCTGACCGCCTATCCATGGCCCGGCAACGTCCGCGAGCTGGAAAACACCATGCACCGTTCGGTCCTGCTGGCAGCCGGCAATGAAATCGATGCCGCAGCAATCCTGCTGACATCCGAGGACAATGCCGGCGGCGCTTATGGCGGCAAGGCGCATGACGACGCCGGCCAGCATCTGGTCGGTCGCACCGTTGCCGAGGTTGAACGCGAACTGATCATCGATACCCTGCAGCATTGTCTGGGCAACCGGACCCACGCGGCGACCATTCTCGGCATTTCCATTCGCACGCTCCGCAACAAACTCAAACAGTACGGCAGCGAGGGCTTCAACATCCCCTCGCCCGGTGACGCATCACAGGCCGGAGCATGAATTTTTGGGTCAACCGGATTGCATAAGCTGATGTCGAGAGGATTTCGATAAATGGCCGAAGCGGGCGGTGGTGAAGTCGTATCCAGCAGTGGAGACTTTTTCCGCAGCAAACTGATATCGGCGTCAAAGCGCGGCGATATCATGCTGGCACTCGGCGTGGTCGCCATTCTCGTCGTCCTCATCCTGCCGATGCCGAGCTGGATGCTGGATTTCGCGCTGGCCCTGTCGATCACCATATCCGTGTTGATCCTGATGACGGCGCTATTTGTCGAACGGCCGCTTGATTTCAACGCCTTCCCGACCATCCTGCTGCTGGCGACGATGATTCGGCTGTCGCTCAACCTGGCCTCAACGCGCCTGATCCTGTCCGACGGGCATACGGGCACGGGGGCCGCCGGCAAGGTGATCGAGGCCTTTGGCGGTTTCGTCATGAGCGGCAATTTCGTGATCGGGATTATCGTTTTCGCGATCCTTGTCATCGTCAATTTTGTCGTCATCACCAAGGGTTCCGGTCGCATTGCCGAGGTTTCGGCCCGCTTCTCGCTGGATGCCATGCCCGGCAAGCAAATGGCCATCGATGCCGATCTGTCGTCCGGCCTGATCGACGAGGAAACCGCCAAGCAGCGGCGCAAGGATCTGGAGGAGGAAAGTTCCTTCTTCGGGGCCATGGACGGTGCGGCAAAATTCGTTCGCGGTGATGCCGTTGCCGGTTTGCTGATCACCTTCATCAACGTCATCGCCGGCATGATCATCGGCGTTGCGCAAAAGGACCTGACATTCTTCGAGGCCGCCGATACCTACACGCGCCTGACCGTCGGGGACGGTCTGGTCTCGCAGATACCGGCGCTGATCGTCTCGACCGCCGCCGGTCTAGTCGTGACCAAGGCTGGCGTTGCCGGCACCGCCGAAGTGGCGATTTTCAAGCAGCTCGGCGGCCAGCCCAGGGCGCTGGGGCTGGTCTGTTTCCTGTTACTGTCGCTGGCCATCCTGCCGGGCATCCCGGCGCTGCCGTTCCTGGTCCTGGCGGCGCTGTGCGGTGGGGGTGCCTTTTACATCAATCACCGCAACCAGCAGGTTGCCGAAGAAGCCGTGCGCCAGATCGAGGATGAAAAGGTCGACCCCAAGTCGATGGCCGAGGAGCCGATCTCGTCAGCGCTGAAGATCGATCACATCCGCCTTGAGCTGGGCTACGGCCTGCTGACCCTGATCAATGCGCCCAAGGACGGGCAGAAACTGACCGACCAGATCAAGGCACTGCGCCGCCAGCTGGCGTCCGAAGTCGGCTTCGTGATGCCGTCGGTGCGCATCCAGGACAACATGCAGCTGCCGGCCAATGTCTATGTCATCCGCATCAAGGAAATCGAGGCCGGGCGTGGCGAGTTGCGCCCGAACATGCTTCTGGTGATGGATCCGCGCGGCGAGGAAATCTCGATCCCCGGTGAAAAAACCATGGAGCCGACGTTCGGCCTGCCGGCCATGTGGATCGAGGAAGCGAATCGTGAGGAAGCCCTGTTCCGCGGCTACACCGTGGTCGATCCGGCCACCGTGGTGACCACCAACATCACCGAACTGATCAAGGACAACATGTCGGAACTGCTGTCCTACGCCGAAACGCAGAAGCTGCTGGACGAGGTTGACAAGGATCATCAGAAGCTGATTGCCGATGTCATTCCTGCGCAGATATCCCTCGGCGGTATCCAGCGTGTTCTGCAGAACCTGTTGTCGGAACGGATTTCCATCCGCGACCTGCCGACTATCCTCGAAGGCGTCTACGAGGCATGCGGCAACACCCGTAACGTGATGATGATTACCGAACACGTGCGGGCTCGGCTGGCCCGGCAGATTTCCAACATGAACACCAATGACCGCGGTTTCATTCCGCTGGTGACCCTGTCGCCCGGCTGGGAGCAGACGTTTGCCGAAAGTCTCGTCGGTCAGGGCGACGACAGGCAACTGTCGATGCCGCCGAGCAAATTACAGGAATTCATCACGCAACTCAGAAACACTTTCGAACGCCAGGCGATGATGGGCGAGCAGCCGGTCCTCCTCACCAGTCCGACGATCCGCCCGTACGTTCGTTCGATCGTTGACCGCTTCAGACCGATGACGGTGGTCATGTCGCAAAACGAGATATACCCTAAGGCGAAGATCAAGACTGTCGGCCAGATTTAACGACGGTCCTGTACGTCGACCAGACGCCGGAATGGATGCATGCGCCTCAGAACCTACACCGCCCCGACCATGCCCGAAGCAATGGCCCTTGTTCGCCGTGACATGGGCGACGATGCGATCATCGTCTCGACCGCGGTCGATGCCGATGATCATGTGTGCTGGGTCAGTGCTGCCGTCGAAGACCCCGACCCGCTCGAAGTCGAAGCTGATTTTGCCGAAGCGGCTCCGCCGATGGATGCCACAACCCGCCGGCAGTTTCTGCGTCAGGTGCTGAACGCGCATGGTCTGCCTGCGCATATCCTTGAACAGTTATTACGCGACACCGATCTTGTCGATGCGGAAGACCCGGTGCTGGCGCTGGCCGCCGCGATTGATCTCGGCATCGCCTTCAAGCCGGTCGATATCGACAGGCAGCATCGTCCGATCCTGCTGGCCGGTATGCCCGGCACCGGCAAAACCATCACCGCCGCCAAACTGTGCGCCCATGCCAAACTCAGCGGCAAATCCGTGTTTGTTGCCAGCACGGATACCAGGCGCGCCGGCGGCGTCGAGCAACTGCAGGCGTTCACGCGCATTCTTGAACTGGAACTGATCACCGCCGACAGTGCCGATGCACTTGCTATACATAATGAAGCCATCCACGCCGCCGACTTTGCCGTAATCGACAGCGCCGGTGCCAACCCCCACGACGATGCCGACATGCAGGCCCTGCAAAAAATTGCCAAAGCCGTCGATGCGGAAATCGTGCTGGTCATGGCCGCCGGTGCCGACGCCATGGAATCCGCCGACGCGGCACGGGCGTTCGCCGAGATCGGCGCTGAGCGCATGATCATAAGCCGGCTGGATTTAACCCGGCGTCTCGGCGGTATCCTCGCCGCAGCGCTGATCGGCCGCATCGCCATCGCCAACGTCAGCGTCAATCCAAGGGTTGCCGACGGCCTGAGCCGGATCAACCCTGTTTCCCTCGCGCATCTGATCATCCCCGAAGTCGACATCGATGCACCCCCTGAGAAAAAGGCTGCCCAATGAACGAAAAAGCGCCGCAAAAACCGGCAAGTGCCCCCCGCACCAAAGGCCGCAATATCATCGCCATCGCGTCCGGCAAGGGCGGCGTCGGCAAAACCTGGCTGTCGATCACCCTGGCGCACGCCCTGGCCCTTACCGACCGCCGGGTTCTGTTATTCGATGGCGACCTTGGCCTGGCCAATCTGGATATTCAGCTCGGCCTGATGGTGAAAAACGACCTCGGCGGCGTGCTGGCCGGGCGCGTCAGCCTGGCCCAGACGGTCAGCTATTATGAGGAAGGCGGCTTCGATGTGATCGCCGGGCGGTCGGGTTCGGGCGCGCTCGCCAATCTTGCCGGCAACCGCGTGCAATCACTGATCGACGAGCTGACCCTGCTTTCGGCCAATTACGATTACGTCATCATTGATCTTGGTGCCGGCGTCGAAAGCACCGTGCGCCGCCTCGCCTATGCCGCCGATCAGATCATCGTCGTCGTCACGGATGAGCCGACGTCGCTGACCGACGGCTATGCCTTCATCAAGATCACTCATACCGAGCGCCCCGACACCGATATCAAGGTCGTCACCAACATGGTCCATTCAACGACCGAGGGTGAACGCACCTACAACACCCTGAACAAGGCCTGCCTGGGATTTCTGAAATATTCTCCGGAGCATCTCGGCAACATCCGCCGCGACACGAAAGTGCCGGCCGCGATCCGCGCACAAACGCCCTTGTTGAACAAGACCGCCGACAGTGCCGCCGCCGAAGACGTGCGACAGATCGCCCGGATCATCCGGCGCCAGCACGTAACCGGGCATGGGGATACATGAGCACGGTCGATCCGCCGAACACCCACACGCCACCGCCGGCCCAGCCTGCGGCCCTGCCCCGCGCGACCGTCATCCAGGCACCGCCACCTTTGGCCGAGCTGCCGCCGGGGACGAAAATCGATGTTGTGATCGCCGAAATCATGGCCGCCGGTGAAATCAAGGTGTCATCAAACCTGGGGGAAATAACCCTGAAGCTACCCGGCCAGCCGCTGGCCCGCGCCGGGGATGC
>JBBDOA010000122.1:0-16714 GCA_040877275.1 Rhodospirillales bacterium
CGTCGAGGCGGCCCTTTCCGCGTTCGCCGACCGGCCCGTCCGGCTCGCGCGTGTGACCCGGGACGGCGACGGGCAGGACGTCCATCCGCTCACCCTCGTCTCGTCCGAGAGCATCCGTACGAACAGGATCAACTCGGCAACCGGCACCAATGGATCGCGCCGTTCCGCCATTGGCGTTGGGCCAGTGTGGGCCGACTTGCCGTGGAAATCGACTTCGTATTTCGCCGTTCCCCAATTGCCCTCAACAACACCGATACTTTTCTTTTCAGCCTCCAGAAAGGGGCCCTGTTCAATATGGATTTCAAGATAACTGTGGATGTTCCGGGGCGCATCATCCGTGCCGGCAAATCCGATGGCGTCCAGTGCGTCACCGAGCGTAACGCCCTTTGCATCAGTCGCTGATCGTGCCGATTGAATATCCAGCTTGCCGGTGAAAACATGACTGCCGAGCAGGCTCGGAGCAAACCGGGCCCCTTCCTCATTGGTCCAGTTAACAACAGCAAGGTTCTTTGTCGCCGGGTGCGCCGAGCCGGACATGGCCTGTTTTACCGCACGCGCTGCAGCGACAGCAGCAACAACGCCGTAAGCGCCGTCAAACCGACCGCCTTTCGGCTGGCTATCGAGATGCGACCCGGCAAGGACAATGTCGGCATCCGGGCCGGCCAATTCCAGAATACCAAACATATTTCCGACAGGGTCAATCAGGGTTTTCAGGCCGGCAGCCTGAAATTGCTCGAGCAGCCATCGGCGCGCTTCCCCATCGGCAATACTTGCGGTCTGGCGATCAAGCCCGCCTGCCGGCGTGGCACCGAAGACCGAAACCTCATCCATCATCCGATCAAAATGATCACGATCTATCTGCAGACTGGACTTTGACATATGTGCTCCGGTGTTCGTCTCATCAGGCATTCTGGATGCCGGGGGCGGGTGGCGGGAAATTCGGCTCGCCGGCGAAATGACAACGCACCAGTCGGTCCTCAACCGGGCGCAAGGCCGGCTCATCGGTCGTGCACTTATCCTTGCGGTAAGGGCATCGGGTATGGAAGCGGCACCCCGACGGCGGATCAACAGGACTGGGCACATCGCCGGAAAGAATAATCCTGCCACTTTTCGATGCCGCATGCGGATCAGCCACAGGGGCGGCTGAAAACAACGCCTGGGAATACGGATGCATAACGCGTTCACGGACAGCGGCCGTATCCGCCAGTTCCACGATCTGTCCCAGATACATGACCGCAACCCGGTCCGAGATATGCTTCACCAGCGACAAGTCATGGGAAATGAACAGATAGGCGATGCCGAATTGCTTTTGCAGCCTTTTCAGAAGATTGATTACCTGCGCCTGAATAGAGACATCCAGCGCCGATACGGGTTCGTCGCAGATAATGATATCGGGCTGCATGGCCAGAGCACGGGCAATCGCCACACGCTGACGCTGCCCGCCTGAAAGCTCATGCGGATAGCGGTTCATATATTCAGGGCTGAGGCCCACGGTTTCCAGTATTTCAGCAACCCTGGCCGGGCGGTCTTTCGCATCGCAGAGCCGGTGCAGGCGCATCGGATCACCGACGATACTGCCGATTGACCAGCGCGGATTGAGACTGGCATAGGGGTTCTGAAAAACGATCTGCAGCGAGCGGCGCAATGCCCGTAAGCCGCGCCCGCTGGCATGCGTGATATCCTTACCTTTGAGCGCGATTGACCCCGACGTCAGTGCATCGAGATGCATGATGCATCGGGCCAGGGTCGATTTTCCGCACCCGGACTCACCAACGACGGCCAGCGTCTCTCCCTGTTTGATCGACAGCGATACCCCGTCAAGGGCGTGGACCACCTGATCCTTGCTGAACATGCCCCCTTTGATCGGGTAATGCTTGACCAGATTGCGGATATCCAGCACCGCCCCTTCTGCCTTCGCATCACTTTTCTGGGCTTGCGCTTGGTCGCTCATGGCATTTCTCGTTCAGCAGCGAAGCACCTGACATTTCGCCTTTGTGAAAACTCCGTCAGCGTCGGCATTGCTTCGTGGCATTGCTGATCAGCAAGAGAACATCGTGGTGCGAAGCTGCAACCGGTCGGCATATTGAAAGGCGACGGCACCGTTCCAGGAATCTCGTATAATTCCCCATCACTCTTGCCTTCCCATTTGGCAGCGTTCAGCAGGCCCCGCGTATAGGGGTGCCGAAGATCATCAAATATTTCGACGACACTGCCCTCTTCAACCTTGCGGCCCGTATACATGACCACCACCCGGTCGGCCGTTTCGGCAACGATCCCAAGATCATGGGTAATCAGCAGCACCGCCATGCCGAATTTCTGCTTCAGCCCCTGAATGAGATCAAGAACCTGTGCCTGGACGGTGACATCAAGTGCCGTCGTCGGCTCGTCGGCGATCAAAAGTCGCGGCCGACATGCCAGGGCCATGGCAATCATTACACGCTGGCGCATGCCGCCTGAAAGATTGTGCGGATATTGCTGGGCACGCTGGTCGGGTGCAGGAATGCCGACCAGCCTCAACAGCTCAACCGTTTCGGTAAAGGCCTCACGCTTCGACATGCCCATATGCAGTTCCAGCACTTCGCCGATCTGGCGTTCGATCGTATAGACAGGATTAAGCGCCATCATCGGGTCCTGGAAAATCATCGCGATATCGCGACCCCGTATCCGCCGCAATTCGTCTTCCTGCAGTTGCAGAAGATCGGATTCGTCAAAAGTGATCGATCCGGCAACAATCCGTCCCGGCGGGTTAGGGATCAGCCTTAAAATTGACATTGCCGCCGTGCTTTTACCCGAGCCGGATTCCCCAACCAGCGCAACCGTTTCGCCTTCGGATATCTGAAACGACAGATCATTGATCGCATGCACGCAACCATGCCCGGTATCGAAGTCGACCGATAATCCCTGAATGTCGAGAATTGGGCCTGCCATCATTTCCTCAGCTTCGGGTTAAGGGCATCGTTAAGCCCCTCACCCACCAGATTGATGGCCAGCACGGTAACCAGAATCATCACACCCGGGATCGCCGCCATCCACCAGGCGGTCCTCAGCACGGTCCGTGCAACACCGATCATGTACCCCCATGACACAAGGTTCGGATCGCTGAGGCCTAGAAACGACAGGCCGGACTCGGTCAGGATTGCCGTCGCCACCATCAGCGATGAGACGACAATGATCGGCGGCAAGGCGTTTGGCAGGATTTGCAGGACAATGATTTCCCAGTCGGGCATGCCGATTGCACGACATCCCTGCACATATTCCCGGTCCCGGTGCGCAATGAACTCGCCACGAGCAAGCCGGGCGACCGACGGCCACGACACGACGGCGATGGCAATCGTGATCGTCACCACATCCGGCTGGAAAATAGCGACCAGCACCACGGCCAGCACGAACGACGGGATGCAGAGAAAGAATTCTGTTGTCCGCATCAGCAGATCGTCGATGCGACCGCCGTAATAGCCGGCAATGGCACCAAAGGTTACACCAATGATGGTGGCCGTCAGGCTGGACAGGACACCAATCAGCAGTGAAACACGGGCCCCATGAACAAGCCCGGCCAGAATATCGCGCCCGGCAACGTCCGTCCCAAGCGGGAAGCGATCAAGCGGCAGCGTGAACGGCCGGCCGACCATCTCGAACGGATCAATCGCATAAATCAACGGCCCGAACATCGCCATCAGGATGATCGCAAAAAGAACAACCACACCAACGGTGGCGGCCCGGTTTCGCCTGAACCGGAACCAGAATATCTGCAGCCTGTTCATTTGTGCACGATCCTTGGATCCAGAACGCTGTACAGCAGATCGACCAGCAGGTTGGCGACAACCACGACAACGGATGATATGAACAGAATGCCAAGCAGAAGGTTCAGATCGCGCTGCAGGAGTGCATCAAAGACGAGCCGCCCAAGGCCCGGCCAGCTGAATACCGTTTCCACCAGAATGGATCCGCCCAGCAGGTGGCCGATCTGAACACCGGCCAGTGTCACAACCGGCAACAGGGCGTTTCGCATGGTATGCGTCCAGGCGATCTTGCCTTCGGACAAACCTTTGGCGCGTGCGGTAACGATGAAATCAAGGGAATAGACTTCGAGCATGGAAGCCCGCATCAGACGTGTATAAATTGCCACATAAAACAGCCCGAGTGTCGTTGCCGGCAATACCAGATGCCAGGCGACATCAAGGATATAGTCCAGGCCGGTGAAGCCGGCACCGATCTGTGTCATCCCGCCGGACGGCAGGATATCAAAGACGATTGAGAACAGCACAATCAGCATAAGGCCAAGCCAGAATGCCGGCGTGGCATAAACAACAAGCGCCAGCACCGAGATCAGGCTGTCGGCAAGTGTACCCTGGCGTCTGGCTGCACCGATGCCGAGCGCAATGCCGACGGCAACAGAAATGACGATGGCGCTCACCATCAGGATCAGGGTTGCCGGCAGGCGCCCGACGATAAGATCAATGACCGGCGTTTGCTGCAAATGCGACATGCCGAGGTCAAACGTCAGCAGCTTCCCCAGGTAAATGAAAAACTGCTCGTAGAGCGGTTTGTCGAGACCGAATTCCTGCCGGAGCTGCTGCGTAAACTCGACGGTCGCATGCCCCATTTGTCCGGCGATGATATCTGCAGCATCACCAGGCGTCATATGCAGCAAAAGGAAATTCAGCGACGCAATCGCAATCACGACAGGGATGACCTGCAATAAACGGCGAATAATAAATGTGACCGTTGATTTTTTCATGATTCTGAAGACAGTCGCCCGTACTACGTTAGGGGATTGCGGCGTCAATGCGCCGGAACGTCGACATCCACCCCTGCCGGTCTTGACCTGAAGCAGCGATGGATGTCGTATTCGGTTCGTCTAGTCGACCCAAACAGAGTCCCAATTAGAGTACATTGAAACGCCGTTCGTAATCAGATTATGCACACGTTTATTCCAGATATGGGTATAGCCAATCTCGATCAGGAAGATGACCGGCAGGTCAGCACGAATAGTCTGCTGAATTTCATCCCATACCTTTTTGCGCTCCGGACCATCCGGAAGTGCAGCCGCTTTCGCCAGCAAACCATCAACTTTTGGACTGATATAGTTCATGGAGTTACTGAAAGATGCGCCCTTGCGGATATTCGACGAGATAAATGCCCGCTGCACGCCAATCGTCGGATCGGAATAGTTGTGCGTAAAGGTGCTTGTAAAATCATACGTCCAGTCGGTGTAGATCCGCTTTAACCAGCCGCCCATATCAAGGCTCTGGGTTTCCGTTTCGACGCCGATTTTCTTGAAGGCCTGGCGTATGTATTCACCCTGACGCACCCATTCCTCACCATAGGGCAGAAAGTTTTGCGTCAGCTTGAAACGGACACCACCGTCACCTTTTGGATATCCGGCTTCATCCAGCATCTTTTCTGCCTTGGCTGGATTGAATTCGAATTTCGGCAAGGTCGTGTCAAAGTGGTTGGGGTTGCCGCTGACAATCGGTCCGCGTGCCGGCTTGCCGTTCCCGTACCAGATGACATCGACCAGTTTTTCGCGGTCGATGGCCATGCTGAGCGCCTGACGAACACGCACATCCGAAAGCGGCTTTTCACGCAGGTTCAGCTCGAGCCACATGATCGGACCCAGACCTTCGCTGCCGGCTTCCGAAGACACCAGCCCCGGCATCTTGCCGAGCCGTTGCAGTTCCGATGGCGGCAAGGCCGTCATGGGCGCAAGATCAACCTCGCCTTTTTCAACAGCGATGGCCCGCGCCGCACCATCCGGCAGGACGCGCAGGACAATCTGGTCGAGATAGGGCTTGCCCGATTTCCAGTAATCAGGATTTCGTTCAAGGATAATGTGGCTGCCTTTGCTCCATTCCTTCAGTTTGAAGGGTCCGGTACCAATCGGGTTCTGCATGACCTTGGCTTTCCGAACCTGCTTGTCGGCAATCTCTTGTTCAGAAAATGCGTGCTTCGGCATAATCGGCGTTTCGCCGGGCTGGAAAGCCCGCAAAAGATACGGCACCGGCGCACTGAGTTTGAGAATCAGCGTGTGGGCATCGGGGGTTTCAATTGCCGATACATTCTTGAAATAGGTTTTGCCGCGTGAATGATAGTTCAGCGCAACCGTACCGATGCTGAATTTCGCATCTTCACTGGTGAACGGTTTGCCGTCGTGCCATTTCACACCCTTGCGCAGCTTGAACGTATACGTCAGCTGATCAGGTGATACCGTCCACGATTCCGCCAGGCCCGGTTTTGGCGTCAGCCCCGCACCTTCGTATTCAAGCAAACTCTCGTAAATTTTCGTCGAGATCAGTGCAACCGGTACGGCGGTCGTCGCAATCGTCGACAAAGCGGTTGGTTCGGGGTGATAGGTGTAGGTAAGCGTCCCGCCCTTTTTCGGCTGTTCAGCAAAGGCGCTTACCGTCGTCCCCACCAGCAGCGCGGCTGCGGCGAGGCCTAGTATGAGCTTGTTTCGCATTTTAAACCTCCTGTTCTGGTCATTTTCCTCATTTTTTTTCAGGTTTATCCTGAATTATTCATCATTCAATTCTGTACAGCGTCCTCGTTGCACCAGGTCCAGATGAAGTCGATCAGGTGCTCGATGCAGTCAACGTATTCGCCAAGATCAATGTGCTCGTCCGGCTTGTGCGCCTGGGCAATTGTGCCCGGCCCGAAAATAATCGAGGGGATGCCCGCCTGATTGACCAGATGGCGCATATCGCAGCAGAACGGCCCCGGTTTCACATCACCCGAGCCACCGCGCGTGGACAGGACGTCGCACATGTGAACCGCAATCGGGATCTGCGGACTTTGATGGGTGCTGTCATCGTGATGCAGGAATTCAATTTTTGCCGGATTTTTTGCAAGGAATGCATCACTTGCATTCGCGCGATCCAGCGAGCGCCGGAAATCCGTCATGACCTCGACCACATCACCGACCTTGGGCGCGAAGTAAGCGCCGCCGCGCAGAGTGACATCACTGGCCGTAACGGTTTCATAATGACCGCCCATAACCTTGCCCATCACCAGAGAGAACGGTGCACGTCCGTCTTCAAAGGGGTCATCGGTTGCGGCTGAATTATAGCGGCTTTCAAGATCAACGAGGGCATTGATGACGGCCGGCAGCTTTTCAATGGCACTGACGCCTTCCTGGGTCTTGTGCTGCCAACGGGCACCGGGCGAGCGTGCCCGCCCGGGGACCTTGACCTGCCAATACAGACCGCCCGGATGGCTGACGGCGACCGAGTTGTTGGTCGGCTCCAGGACAATGGCTGCGTCAGCGCTAAAGCCGCGACGGACCAGATCGAGCGTGCCGTTTCCGGCATGCTCTTCATTGACGACGCTTTGAAAAATAACATCCCCGCGCAATCTGGCACCGGCACGACGCAGATACGTCATCGCCATCAGCGCCGCCATCAGGCCGCCCTTCATGTCTGAAGTGCCGCGACCGTACATGCTGCCGTTGACGATTTCCGCGCCGAACGGATCGCGGGTCCATTCATCGACCGGCTCCAGCGTAACCGTATCGATATGTCCATTCAGGATAAGTGACTTGCCGCCACCGGTGCCGGCAAATACGCCGACAACATTCGGCCTGTCCCGATAATTCAGGACGTCCTCAAGGCCACTGTCACGCAGCGCTTCATAGCTTGGCAATTCGGCATAGGGCAAAATCAGATCGTGCTGCCAGTGCGTCGGGTATTGGGCAACACGGGGAAATTTTTTAAACAATGCGGCAACGTCAGGCTCGGCAACGACCGTATCTGCACCGATGGCCTTGAGCGATGCGACCAGGTGTGATTGCGCCTTGCCCTCTTCGCCGGTGAGGCTGGGGATACGGACCAGTGCGGCCAATGCAGCGATGCTTTCTTCATGACCCTGGACGGCCAGTCTCATGGCCTCGTCACGCGCACCGTTATCACGCATCAGGTCAGTATCCTTCGTTTATTTCTTCGTCGTCGGTCCACCTTGAAACTTTAGGGCCAATCAGAAAAAATAGACAAATTAATAATAATGTTTTATTTTTATAAAAAAATTAATGATAAATCAGGCCTGCATCATGAATTTCACCCAATTGCGCGCTTTCGATATGGTCGTCCGGGAAGGCAACTTCACACGGGCTGCCGAGCAACTCAGCGTTACCCAGCCGGCGCTGACTATTCAGGTCAAAGCCCTTGAAGAATTCTACGCGACGCGCCTCCTCGACAGATCCGGACGCACCGTCATGCCAACTGCGGACGGCAAGGCACTGTTTGATATCACGCGACGCTTATTTGCCCTGGAAGAAGAAGCCCGGGAACTGCTCACCGATTCTATCGCATTGCGCCGCGGGCACCTGAAAATTGCCGCCGACGGCCCACACATCGTCATGAATATGTTCGCCCGCTTCAGAGAGCGTTACCCGAATGTGGAACTGCACGTGACGCTCGGGAATACTTCTTTCGTGCGCCAGCAACTCCAGGAACGTCGTGTTGATATTGGCGTCATGCCGAATATAGAAGATGACCCGGCGTTCGTCGGCGTCCCCTTGTGGCAGCATACGCCCGTGCTGATTGTTCCGCTGGCGCATCCGTGGACGAAGCGGAAAACCGTCACGATCAGGGAACTGGACAATCAGCCGCTGGTGATCCGCGAGGACGGGTCCAACACCCAGCGCCAGCTTAACATTGCCTTGCAGCGCGAAGGCATCCGCCCCAATGCCGTACTGCAACTTGGCAGCCGGGAAGCCATCCTGGGCGCAGTCGCGGCGGGCCTTGGCTTTGGCGTCGTGTGGCAGGTTGAGGCCATCGATGATGCACGATTCCATATGATCGTCATTAAAGACGACGACATTCACAGCACCGATTACGTTGCCTGTTTGAAGGGAGAGCGCAACCGCGGCGTCGTCAAGGCCATGATGACGATCGCCAAGGATATCCACAAGACCGGGGCGGTCATAGGGTCTGGTGGACAGACCCCATCCACTAATGAATCATGAGTGTCGGTATGGATGTATTTTCAAAAAGTTCACGGGTCACCCCACCGAATATCACTTCGCGCATACGACTATGAGAATAGGCACCGATGATCATTAAATCAGCGTCAAATTTCTCAGCCTGGATGAGCAATGCCTGAGAAATATCGGTCTTTCCCGCTGTCACAACATGAGGCACTGCGACAATTCCATTACTCTGCAACGTAACGGCCAAGGTTCGGGGGTCCGTCTCGTCTCCGACAGTCACAATCGTGACTTTGTCAGCCGCTTTCAGCAAGGCCTGCGACATTGATACCGCACGTGCAGCTTCGGCCGATCCATTCCAGGCGATCACGATGTTCCTGGCAATTGTCGATACGGGTTTAGCCGGCAACAGCAGCAACGGTCGAAGCGCATCGACAAGGACCGCTTCAGCCAGCGCCTGCCTTTCATCATCTTCATTATTTGTGGCGCATACAAACAGCGCCATATCCGAAACCCTTGCCGGTTTGACGATAATGGACGGCAAGTGACCCTGACAGACGGCAAAGTTCGCAGCCAGCGAACCCTGCGCCGCAACATCACCAAGAGGCACTTCGTCGTGAACGCACCAGACATTGAAGCTTGAACGCGCATTTTTTTCCTGCAAGTCGTGTTCCGCTTTTGCGGACTGACGAAGTTGCTCCATGACTTCCGGGGTAAGACCCTCGCCAGCGAAGGGAACGACCGCGGCCAGATCCCGACAGAACAATCGAGCGTCAATCAGTGCGCCGCCGCTCTTCGCAAGCTTGCTGGCGGCACCGAGCACGACGGAGTCAATTTCTTCTTTTCCGAACAATGGGACAAGCATCCGTGTCATCGTTTCCTCCAGCTGAGAGAATGTTGAATTATTCAGAGAAGCTTAGAAGGGATGCCAGGTTTCCGCCTTGATCTATATCAATATCTATAGAAATTCCCGGATCGGTAATCAGGTTCTATCGGAACCATCCGTCGGCGCAGTTGTCTCGTCATCGTCATGAAGCACGCGCATTGCAGCACCGTCCAGGTCTTCCCACTGCCCGGACCTTAACGCCCAGATAAATGCAACCAGACCCAGCAGCCCCATCAATAGTGCGATCGGAATGAGATATGCAATAACGTCCATGTCGGCTACCTCAGTATGCGCAATCGCAACGCGTTAACAGTGACCAGAATGGAACTGCTCGACATCGCCACCGCGGCCAACAGCGGTGTCGCCATGCCGGCAACGGCCAGCGGAACGGCAATGGCATTGTAAAGGAATGCCAGCGCGAAATTTTGTTTGACCAACCGTGTCGAGGCGCGAGCAACTTTGAGCGCCGTTATAACCGGGCTGAGTGCCGCACCCTGGAAGATAATATCCGCTGCCGTCTGGCTGACGTCCGCCGCCGTGACAGGCGACATGGAAACAAAGGCCGTGGCCAGCGAAGGCGCGTCGTTCATGCCATCACCCACCATCAGTACCCGGTGCCCGGCCTGATCCAGTTCTTCAAGGCGCGCCACTTTGGCGGCGGGCAGGCACGCCGCCTGCCATTTCTCGATGCCAAGCGATCCGGCCACGCGACCGGTCACTGAAGCCGTATCGCCAGACAGCAATTCAACGTCAATCCCCATACTCTTGAGCGTGCGGATGACGTCACCGGCATCGCTGCGGAGCTCATCGAGAAATTCAAACGTGGCACAAATTTCGCCATCCACTGCCAGGCATATTTCCGGACCGTCTCCGGCATCCTGACTATTCCCACCGCACCATGACCGGCTGCCGAGACGGATACGGGCCCCGTCCCTGTAGCCTTCAAGTCCACACCCCGGCACTTCGCGAATGGCGCTGATCGTTATCGCAGAATCTTCAGGGGTCGCTGCTGCCACGGCCTTAGACAGCGGGTGGCGGCTGTGGCGTGCCACGGCCCCGGCCAGAGCAAGCGTATCCGCATTATAGTTATCGCCGACCAGCCTCAGCTTACCCAGCGTCAGGGTTCCTGTTTTGTCGAAGACCACGGTATCGATACCATTCAGCCGCTCAAGTGCGTCTGCAGATTTAACCAGTATGCCTGCGCGCAACAATCGCCCTGACGCCACCACCTGCACCACCGGCACCGCCAGCGCCAGGGCGCACGGACAGGTGATGATCAGAACGGCAATCGAGATCATCATTGCCTCCTGCCAGCCGAGATCAGCAATCAGTACCCAGCCGACAAATGTTGCTGCGGCCAGAACATGCACAACCGGTGAATAGATCTTGGCAACGCGGTCAGCTAGTCGCACATATCTGGCGCGGCCCTGCTCGGCAAGCTCCATCAGCCTGACGATTTCCGCAAGCAGGGTATTGTCGGCGGCAACGGTTGTGCGCACCCGGATCGGCGCTGTCAGATTAAGTGTGCCGGCATAGACGCGGGCACCGGGTTCGGCCAGTCTGGGGAGCGTTTCGCCGCTCAACAACTGGGCATCAATATCCGAGATGCCGTCAATCGCCAGCCCGTCGACGGGAACCCGTTCGCCGGCGGCGACCAATATCACCATGCCTTCATGAACATCCCTGATACGGACCGAACGCTGATGTCCGTCCGCATCAATGACGGTCGCTGCAGACGCCTGCAGGGCCAGAAGATGTGTCGCTGCCGAACGCGCCCTGGCCCTGGCCCGATGGTCCAGATAGCGCCCGACCAGCAGAAAGAACAGCAATGTGATCGCGGCATCGAAGTAGGCGTGCTGCCCCCCTTGTACGGTCTGGTAAAGGCTCATGGTACTGGCCAGTATCACGGCCAGGCTGATCGGCACGTCCATGTTCAGACTGCTGTGCTGCAGGGCTCGGAACGCACTTTTGAAAAACGGTTGTCCGGCATAAACAACGGCCGGCAGGGAAATCAATGCCGAAATCCAGTGGAACAGTGTGCGAGTACCCTCGCCCATGTCGCCGGCATGACCCGACCAGACGGCGACAGAAAGCAGCATCACATTCGCCGCAGCAAAGCCGGCAACAGCCATCGCCGACAACAGGCTTTTGTCCTCGCTGCTGATGGCGCTTTCGATGAGCGAGGGATCAAACGGTGTCAGCGGATAGCCCAATGCCACAACCGCCCGAACAAGCATCACCGGATCAGCTTCGCCTTCACGCCAGACGATACCGAGCCGACGTGTGCTCATATTGATCCTGGCGGATACGACGCCGGGGAAGGCGAGGACTCGGCCTTCGATCTTGCCTATACAGGCAGCGCAGTGAAGTTCTTCAACGAACAGATCAAGATGCGCAAGGCCATCATCGTGGATCCGGACAAATGCCTGCGGATCGGCAACAATGACGGAGTCTATATCTACCGGCTTCGGCCCCGTCGTGCTGGCGGCAAAGTTTGCCATCGCACCAACATCGCAACAATCGGCACCAACCGATTGTTCAGCCTCATAGGCCCTGCGGCGTGGCTTGACGGCATTCATTGCTGCACCAGAACCTCGTGATTCATTTGATAGCTGAACCCGTTCAACTGTGCGGAAACGGACGCGATCCACCGCCCGGGCTGCGGCTCCGTGAAGGTCCCTGCGTATTGACCGGCGGCGTTCTCTTCAAGCATGACAGAATATGCCCGCGCATCTCCCAGCGGGCGGGTGAGTGACAGGCTGACAATGGCACCCTGAAGCGGCTGGCGGTTCTTGTCCGTGAGCGTTACCGTCAGCTTGCCGATGGCGTCGATCACTATGCCACTCTGCCAGCCAACAGCTTTCTGCCGGGCCGCTTCGTTCAGGGTGCGGTTATAGTCGATACCTTTTTTATAGGCGTCATCCGTGGTCAGTCCTGGCCAGGTCGAAAGCGCGAAATACATGAAAAGGCCGTTGACGGCGGCGATCACGCCGAAGAATGCAATGAACCCGATCAGAACCATACGACCGGTGATCCTGCGTACAGGCTTTTCATTCATGATCAACAAACTCATCGTTCGGGCCCCCTGAACACACTCTCATACGTAGCCGTTTCGCCGTTTGACATGTCGCGCAGGCGGAACGTGATATCTGTTGCCTCGTCCCTGATCATATCCCCGGGCATCTGCACCAAGAGGCGGAAACTCTGCAGGGTATCGGGGTTAAGATCGAACAGTGCCGTCAGCGCAGGCTCGGTATCTTCAGAGCCGACGACTTTGATGCGTGCGCCCTCAGGTTCTGTGATTTCAAGGAAGACGGAGCGCCTGATCCTGGCCTTGTTCAGTATCTTGAATGTGTAGGCATTCTGGATGGAGCCGTCCCTGAGCTGCGTGTAAATCGGGTTCCGGTCCCTGAGTACATTGATATCAAGTTCGGTCCTGCCGACAAAAACCACCAGCATGAAAAGCCCAATGCTCGCCCACAGACAGAAATAGGCGATGGTGCGGAAACGGATCGGTTTCAGCTTCACTTCTTGACCGTCGATCCGACCGTTCATGGCGGCCACGGAATCGTAATCAATCAACCCGCGCGGGCGTCCGATCCGGAACATCACATCATCGCAGGCATCAATACAGAGTGCACAGGTGATACATTCAAGCTGCTGGCCATCGCGAATATCGATGCCCATCGGGCACGCAACGACACAGGCCTTGCAATCGACACAATCGCCCCTGTTGCTGAAATCTTCGCCTTTTTTATAGGCAGCTCGTGGCTCGCCCCGATCCGTCTTGTAAGTCACGGTCAGAGAATGTTCATCCATCATCGCCGCCTGGATGCGCGGCCACGGGCACATATAGGTACAGACCTGTTCGCGCATCAGCCCACCCAGCGAATAGGTCGTGAACGCCAGCACAGCCACGGTGATATAGGCAATGGGCTGCGCATCAAGATAGATAAAATCTTCCGCCAGCGTCGGCGCGTCGGCAAAATAAAATATCCATGCGCCACCGGTAGCCACCGATATCAGCAGCCAGATCGCGTGTTTGGCAACCCGCTTTACGGCTTTCGTCAGCGATAAAGGTGCCTTGTCGATGCGTATGCGCGCGGCGCGGTCACCTTCGACAATACGCTCGACCCAGATGAACAGATCCGTCCAGACCGTCTGCGGGCAGGCATAGCCGCACCACGCGCGCCCGACGACACTGGTCACCAGAAACAGCCCGACCGCCGCCATGATCAACATGCCGGCGAAGTAATAGACCTCCTGCGGCCAGATTTCGATAAAGAAGAAATAGAACCGGTTATGCGGAAAATCGATCAGCACCGCCTGATCCGGCGCCCCCGGACCGCGGTCCCAGCGCAGCCAGGGCGTGATGTAGTAGATGCCGAGCGTAACCGCCATGATCCACCACTTGAGCTTCCGGAACGTCCCCCAGACGCGTTTCGGGTGAATTTTGACGCGCTTCTTGTAGAGTGATCGCTGCTCACTCTTGTTAACCGCCTCGACGTCGTGATGGGTTACGTCGGCGGCGGCTTGGTCGTTCTGGGCGGGGTCTGTTGTCACGCTGTTCATCCGTACCAACCACCATTCAAGAATAGACGTCATCCCCGCGAAGGCGGGGACCCATATTTCCCGATTGGCTGGGTTCCCGCTTCCGCAGGAATGACAATATATAGCTGAAGAGCTTTCGTTTTTCTCACTGCCCGCCCCCCAGCGAATGAATGTAGATGGTCAATTGCTTCACCGTCTCATCGGGAAGAATGTTGCCCCATGCCGGCATCACGCCGCCACGGCTATTGGAAACCGATTTGACGATGTCAGCCTTGCTGCCGCCATACAGCCAGATATCGTTGTTGAGTGGTGGCGCTCCAAGTTCGGTGATCCCGACACCGCCTTCACCATGACAGGCCGCGCAGTTATCTGTGTAAATCTCATGTCCCTTTTCCGCTGCAGCCTGATCGGTGGCCTTGTTCGAAAAGGACAACACATATTCTGCAACCTGCCCGACTTGCTGGCTGGTCAGGATGCCGTCTTTCAGGAAGGCCGGCATCTGCGACTGATGCGCATCGGCGCTCTGATCGTTTCTCACACCATGTCTGATCGACGTATAGATGGCGTCCAGCGAACCGCCCCACAGCCATTCGTCATCATTCAGGTTCGGATAGCCGACCGCGCCCTGCGCACCGGAACCGTGGCACTGTGAGCAATTGACGTTGAATGCGGACTTGCCACCGGCCATTGAAAACTCCAGCAGATCGGATCTGGTTCTGATTTCCTCCAGCGACGCGTGGGAAATCGCGGCCAGATAGGTTGCCTGCGCATTCCTGGCGGCGGCAACGTCCTTCGCCACCTCGGCGCGTGAGCTGTATCCCAGCATGCCCTTCGTATAGCTGTTGACCAGCGGGATCGACGGATAGGCGATGTAATAGCCAACCGACCAGACGACGCAGGCATAGAAGATATAAAGCCACCAGCGCGGCAGCGGATTGTCCAACTCGCGGATGCCATCCCACTCGTGCCCGGTCGTCTGGATGCCGGAGATTTCATCTATATGCTTGTCCGACATATCTCAATCCTCCTTGAGCGGGATCTGCGCCGCGCGGTCAAACGTCTTTTTGGCACCGGGTCTGAAGGCATAAATCAGGACGCCGGCGAACAGGACCAGCAAATAAACCAGCCCCCATGTCCGGGCGAATTCAGCGAGTGTCGTATAGTCCATAACAGCTCTCCTCAGCGCAGATTGTCTTCGGCTTTGTAGGACGAGAAATCGACCATGGTGCCGAGCACTTGCAGATAGGCGATCAACGCATCCAGTTCGCTGGGGGAACCGGGATTGCCGTCAAAATCCCGGACGCTGGCACCCGGGTACCGTTTGACCACGTCGTCGGCACCGTCGGCGTCGGGATCAGCCTGGGCGATCATGTCGATAACGGCGACTTCGATCATCTCCGTCGTATAGGGGACACCGACCATCACATTGGCCCTCAGATGGTCTGCGATGTCGTGGCTGCGCACTTTTGCATCGGCCAGGAACGGATAGCCGGGCATAACGCTTTCCGGGACCAATGCCCTGGGGTCGATAAGATGCGCACGATGCCATTCGTCGGAATATTTGCCGCCGACCCGGGCCAGATCCGGCCCGGTTCTTTTCGAGCCCCACTGGAACGGATGGTCGTACATGCTTTCCGCAGCCAACGAGTAATGTCCGTAGCGCTCCAGCTCGTCGCGGAACGGGCGCACCATCTGGCTATGGCAGTTGTAGCATCCCTCGCGGATGTAAATGTTGCGGCCGGCAAGCTCGAGCGGCGTATACGGCCTGACGCCCTTGACCTTCTCGATCGTGCTTTCCAGATAGAACAGCGGCGCGATCTCGACGATGCCGCCGATGGAAACAACAAAAATGATGCCGATCACAAGCAGGATCGAATTGCGTTCAATTTTACCGTGGTCGAACATGTTCGATCTCCTTTACGCGCTGGCCGGTTGCACGAGCGCGTCGACGTATGGTTTTTCGGCTCGCACATGGCCTTTGGCTGTGCGGTAAACGTTCCACGCCATGATCAGCGCACCCAACACATACATCCCGCCGCCAAGGGCGCGGATGACATAGAACGGATGCATGGCATCGACGGTTTCCGCGAACGAGTATTCGAGAAAACCGAGCGTGTCGTAGGAACGCCACATCAAGCCCTGCAGGATACCGCTCACCCACATGGCCGCCGCATAAAGCGCGATGCCGAGGGTCGCCAGCCAGAAGTGGGCGGAAACCAGGCGCAGTGAATAGAGCTTCTCGCGGTTGAACATCACGGGGGCCAGGAAATAGATGGCGCCGAAGCTGACCATGCCGACCCATCCGAGCGCGCCGGAATGGACGTGGCCGATGGTCCAGTCGGTGTAGTGGCTGAGCG